>JAIXOZ010000107.1 GCA_027486495.1 Comamonadaceae bacterium
GTTTCTAATGGCAGAGATTTCACGAGCCTTGGCAAGATCGATTGATCATCGCCAAGACTCGTGAGACATCGTCCCCCAAAAGGAACGAAAGGCAGTACCTCAAACGGGGCATGCCTAAATGACAGGTCAGTTCTCGTGACCTTGGCGCAGCTGGAAGTCGAGACGCGCGCTTTCGCTGCTGGTCATGACGATCTTCTGACCGTCAGCCGCCTCCAGGACTTGGCCTTTGGGGAGATGGACGGCGCGGTCGAACTTGTCGGCCACTGCCATCTTTCCGTCCTTGAAAACGAATACGGTGCCACCGTCCTTCAGGCGGTAGGTCTTGTCGACATTGCCTGCCAGCGAGTCGGTGGCAAAAGCGGTCGATGCCAGGGTACTGAGCACGACGGCAGCGAAGAGCGAAGTGATGCGGGTGTTCATATCAGGTCCTTTCTTGAATACAGGTGCTACGTTACTCAAAGCACCTTGTGCGAATGCACGTCCTGTATTCTGTCGAGCGGCTCTGACATGAAGATGTGCTGGTGATTACATTTGCGTCAGGTCTGCAGTTCCGCAATGCGCGTAAAGATGCTGCCGGTGTCCGCGCTTAATCTTTCTGATCAGTTGCTTCTTCGCAACTGATCAGCCCAGACGCGCGAGATAGCGAACGCTGTCTCCTCCGGATGGATCGATGAACAAGTAAGGGCGACCAGGTGCGTGCACCATCACGCACAACCGGCCATCCCAGTAATCGCCTCCCTTGCCTTTGAGCCAGTCGCGAGACTTGCCAAGGTTCAATTTGAAGCCATCAAATTCTTCGGGATCCATCTCCCGGATCTCGGTCACGTAGACCGCCTCGACGCCGCAAGCGGCAATGTCGGAGATGTCTGTAGGCTTGCGGCCAAAGGGCAGCGGGATGCTGAGCTTTTGGACCTGCAATTCGCGGCCATCGAAGTTGATGGTCGTGGGCATGGATTCGATGGTGATAGTGATGGGGTTCATGAGGTCCTCAAACGGTTGTGGTGGTGATTCGGTAGACGCGGTCTGTGCCGGTCTGCTTCTCTGAGGTGATTTCTAGCCCCAGCTTCTTTTTGAGTGCGCCTGCCATCGCACCGCGCACGGTGTGAACCTGCCAGCCTGTTGCCTCGGTCATCTGCGGCAGCGTGGCGCCCTCGGCGCGGCTGAGTAGCCCGATCAGCACGGCTTGCTTGGTGCCTTCGCGTGTTGTGCGTGGTGGCTGAGTGGTGATGCCAATCTCTTGCAACCCTGTGGCTGTGGCCACGTACACCTCGGGCTCTGAAGCGCTGGCCTCAATCAGCTGTGCGTTGCGCATGGTGTACTGAACTTCTGGTTCCTCGGGCGCGTGTTCGACCGGGTGCGTTCGTGAGCGAAGTGCCGAAAACGGCCATCGAGCTGGCCAAGCGCTTCGAGGGATTCCATCGCGTGCCGAAGGTCGATCCTAGACGCGCACACCCGTACATCTGCCCCGCAGGGTACTGGACGATTGGCTATGGCCATCTGTGCGAGCCGACGCACCTGCCGATCACCGAGACCGAAGCCGAGGTCTATCTGGCGCACGACCTGCAAACGGCGCTCGCCGCGACGCTGCGCTACTGCCCGGTGCTCGCCGCCGAACCCGAAGGGCGACTTTCGGCCATCGTTGACTTCACTTTTAACCTTGGGGCGGGACGTTTGCAAACGTCGACCCTGCGACGTCGGGTGAACCAGAGGGACTGGACCGCCGCCAGTACGGAGCTGCGGCGCTGGGTTTACGGAGGAGGCCGAGTCTTGCCAGGTCTGGTTAATCGCAGAGAGGCCGAGGCTGCTTGGCTTCTTCTCAACGGTCAATCCAAAAAATGTGTGAAAAACATCACTCGTCTGAGTGTGGAAAAACCATGGAAAAGCACGTGACGCCTTGCGCAGAAGTGACACTGATCAGGCCGCCATGCGCCTCGACAATGGCTTTGGTGATGGCCAAGCCGAGCCCAGCACCATCGGAGGTCGGATGAGCACGCGCGGGGTCGGCGCGGTAGAAGCGGTCAAACAGTCGCGGTAGCACCTGGGGATCGATGTCTTCGCCATCGTTATCCACAGAAACCTCGGTGCCGGCTGGCCGCTCAGCCACCATGATCCGGACGTGGCCACCTGCCGGGGCATGGCGTAGCGCATTCGACAGCAGGTTGCTCAACGCGCGGCGGAACATCAGGCGATCCCCCTCGATGCTGCCGTTGCCCTGCACCGTGAGGCGGATGTCTTTGTCGTCCGCCACCGCCTCGTAGAAGTCGAGCAAAGCCCGGGCTTCATCGGCCGCCATGAAGCGTTCCTTGTGCGGCAGATCCACACCCCGTTCGGTTTTAGCCAAAAACAGCATGTCAGCCACCATGCGGGCCAGGCGCTGCAACTCCTCAGCATTGGAGGCCAGGATGTCACGGTAGGCGGCGTTCTCGCGCGGGGTCGCCAGGGTCACCTGGGTCTGCGTCAGCATGTTGCTGATCGGGGTGCGCAACTCATGGGCCAAATCCGAAGCAAACTCCGACAAGCGACGAAAGTCGTCCTGCAGACGCTCCAGCATCTGATTGAGTGTCTGAGCCAGATCGGCCATTTCCGCAGGGACGGCCTGCACCGGCATGCACGCCTGCAAGCGTTGCGCCGTCACTGCAGCCGCATGCGCTTTGATCGCGCGCAGGGGGGCCAGACCGTAGTAGACGGCGGCCCATCCGAGCAGCCCGCTGGCCAGAATGGCGGCCAGGGCATACACCGCAAAGGTGCGCAGCAGATCATCCAGAAAATGCCGATGGTGAATCGTATCCATGGCCAGTGTGATCACCAGTGGGGACTCGGGCGCGTACTGCGCCTGGGCACGGAACTGCTGGGTGCGGTATTGCTGCTGTCCGTGCTGCTCCCTCGTCAAGGTATGAAGGAGCGTTTCGTGCTCAGGCAACAGCCAGCGATCCGGTTCCGGAAAGCCCTCGGTCTGAAACAGGGCCTGGCCTGTCGGAGTGGTCACCCGTGCGAACAGCCCGTGATGATGGTTGAGCGCTTCGGAGAGCCGCCAACGCAGGTCCTCGGCAGAATTGGCGCTGGCCAGGATGTCGTCGATGAGGTGTCGCTTGTCTTGCAGTACGCTGCGATCTAGCTCGATGAAATGACGGTCCGCCGCCGTCATGAACAGCCCGCCCAATCCCAGCACCACACTGGCGGCCACCAGGGTGAAGAACAGGGTCAGACGGCGGATCAGCGAAAGGCGGCGCAACATTCAAGGCTCCTGCGGCACTTCCAGCACGTAGCCCATACCTCGCACTGTCTGGATTAATTTAACGGGCTGCCCGTCGTCAACCTTCAGTCGCAGTCGGCGCATGGCCACCTCGATGACATTGGTGTCCGAATCGAAATTCATGTCCCACACCTGCGAGGCAATCAATGAGCGCGGCAGCACTTCGCCTTGACGGCGCATCAGCAATTCCAGCAAACCGAACTCCTTGGCCGTCAGGTCAATGCGCTTTCCGCCTCGCGTGACGCGGCGGCGCAGCAAGTCCAGCTCCAGATCGGCCACGCGCAGGACATTGCTGTCCAGTCCGCCGCCTCGTCCACGCCGCAGGATGGTGCGCACGCGGGCCAACAGCTCGGCAAAAGAAAACGGTTTGACTAGGTAATCGTCGGCTCCCAACTCCAGCCCCTTCACACGGTCTTCCACCTGATCGCGGGCGGTCAGAAACAGCACCGGCATTTCCAGCCCGCGCCGCCGCAGTGATGCCAGCACCTGCCAGCCATCCAGTTCCGGCAGCATCACGTCCAGGATCACTAGGTCGTATTCGCCATGCAACGCCAGGTGCAGCCCGTCACTGCCAGTGGCCGCCAAATCCGCGACAAAACCGGCTTCATTCAACCCTTGGCGCAGGTATTCGCCGGTTTTCGGTTCGTCTTCAACGATCAATATTTTCACGGGCCTGCTCCATCTATTTCTACCGGTTAGTCTGACAGAATTTTGTCTTTATGGCAGCAAGATGACATAAATGTCATCTTGGAATCACCCTCCTGACAGGGGTGGTGGCCCAAACTCTTCTCATGTTTCAACAAATTGAAAGGAGCCTGCGGTGATGCCAAACCCTTCGTCCCTGTCCAGAAGTCTGTTGCCGTGGCTCTGCGTGCTGGCTACCGGTGCCGCACTGGCCGCGCCAGTGGAAAAAATTCAGGCCAATCCATTGCCGACCAAGTTGCAGTACGCCTCTGCATTGGCGAGTTATCAGGGCTACACCGATCAGGCGGTGCAGTCCTGGCGTGAGGCCAATGACCGGGTTGGCCGGATTGGCGGCTGGCGCGCCTACGCCAAGGAAGCCGCAACTGGACAGCCAGCGCCCGATACGCCACCGGCGGCCAATCCGCATGCCGGTCACCATGAGGGAGGCAAGCAATGAAGCGCTTGCTCTCATCTCATCGCGCCAAGCTGGCGGTGTCCGTGGTTGCTATCGGGGTTTTGTCTGGCTGTGCCAGCGTCAGCCTTGAGCAGAACGTGAACCGCGTCAATACCGAGACCACCGGCTTCACTGACGGGCAATTGAGCTTGGCCCAAAGCAATCAGGAACGTGAGCAACGCGCACAGCTCGCTGCCCAATTGCTGGCAAAACCCCTTGGGCAGAAAGAAGCTGTGCAGCTCGCATTGACCAACAGCCACGCCTTGCAAGCCCTGCTGGCGCAAGGTTGGGCGGAGTCCGCCGACGCGGCACAAGTCGGGCGCATTGCTAACCCCATCTTCAGTTTTGAGCGCATGGTGGTTGGTGATGAGCTGGAGTTGGCGCGCTCGCTCTCGTTTGGTCTGCTAGATATCTTGACCTTGCCTGCCCGCACTGGCATCGCCGAGCGCCGCATCGAGCAGGCGCAATTGCGTCTTTCTGCTGAGGTGGTGGATCGTGTGACGCAGGTACGCCAAGCCTGGGTGCGCGCTGTGGCGGCTCAGCAGGCCCTGAGCTACGCGCGACAGGTGTTTGAAAGCGCCGAGGCCGGTGCCGAACTCGCGCGGCGCATGCAGTCGGTAGGCAACTTCAATCGCATCAGTCGTGCCCGTGAGCAATCTTTCTATGCCGATGCCGCTACCCGCCTGGCGACTACCCAACACCAAGCGACCGCGAGCCGGGAGGAACTGATTCGTTTGCTGGGGCTTGATGAGGCGCAGGGGCAACAACTCCAACTGCCCGAACGTCTGCCCGATTTGCCCAAAGCGCCGCTCGAACCAAATACGGTCGGCGCATTGGCGACGAATGGTCGTCTGGACATTCGTTTGGCGCAAAGCGCACTGGCTGGCGCGGGCAAGGCACAAGGCTTGAACATCATCACCAGCTTCACCGACATCGAACTGACCGCGCGGCGCAATACGGTATTTGACAACGCAGCAGGAACCCGAACCGAACCGCGCGGATTCGAGGTGGCGGTTCGCTTACCAATTTTCGACTGGGGCGGCATGCAGCGCGATGCGTGGAATGCCCGCACGCTCGCGGCGGCCAATCAACTGGAGGCCACGGTGCGCGCGGCGGGCTCGCACTTGCGCGAGAGTTATTCGGCCTATCGCACATCATTTGATGTGGCCAAGCATTACCGGGATGAAGTGCTGCCCGTGCGCCGTGTGATCTCCGATGAAAACCAACTTCGCTACAACGGCATGCTGATTGGTGTCTTTGAGCTGATGGCCGATGCTCGTGATCAAGTCGGCACCGTGACCGCCGCCATCGCTGCGCAGCAGCAGTACTGGCTGGCGGACGCAGCCTTGCAGGCATCGTTGATCGGCCGCCCCACCACGACCTCCCTGTCCGTGATGACCAGCGCGCCTAGCGCTGGCGCGGCTGGACATTGAACACGAGAGTAAAGCAATGACATCCAGAAGAGATTTTTTCCGATTGGCCAGTATCGCTGGTGGTGCAGTTGCAGCCAGTGCTGTGAGCCGCGTGGCACTTGCAGCCTTGCCAGAGCCCGTCATTCAAACCAGCCCTGACACCATGCCGCCACTGGTGCCCAATACTGGGCGCTCATACAACCCGGTGGTGACACTCAACGGTTGGACTTTGCCCTGGCGTATGAACAACGGCGTAAAAGAGTTTCACTTGGTGGCCGAGCCAGTGGTGCGCGAGATGGCCCCAGGCTTCAAGGCCCACCTGTGGGGCTACAACGGGCAAAGCCCAGGCCCCACCATCGAAGTGGTCGAGGGCGACCGCGTGCGGATCTTTGTGACGAACAAGCTCCCTGAGCACACCAGCATTCACTGGCATGGACAACGTTTGCCCAATGGTATGGATGGAGTTGCTGGACTGAATCAACCCGCCATTCAACCAGGTAAAACTTTTGTGTATGAATTTGTCGCGCGTCGTCCCGGCACCTTCATGTATCACCCACACGCGGATGAAATGACGCAGATGGCCATGGGCATGATGGGCTTCTGGATCACGCACCCCAAGGCCAAGCATCCGCTGATCGATGAAGTGAACCGGGATTTTTGTTTCCTACTCAACGCCTACGACATCGACCCTGGGAGCTACACGCCCAAGATCATGACGATGCTGGACTTCAACCTGTGGAGCTGGAACAGCCGAATCTTTCCCGGCATCGATTCATTGAATGTGCGGTTGAACGACAAGGTTCGCATTCGTATCGGCAACCTGACGATGACCAACCACCCGATCCACCTGCACGGGCACGAGTTTCTCGTCACTGGCACAGATGGCGGGCCAACTCCCAAGAGCACTCGCTGGTACGAGGTCACCACCGATGTCGCGGTCGGCCAAATGCGGCAGATCGAATTTCTCGCCGACGAGGAAGGCGACTGGGCCTTCCATTGCCACAAGAGTCACCACACCATGAATGCCATGGGTCACAATGTGCCCACGCTCATCGGTGTTGATCATCGAGGGATCGCCAAGAAGATCAATTCCTTGATTCCAGACTACATGGTGATGGGCGAGCGCGGCATGGCCGACATGACCGAGATGGAAATGCCCATTCCTGACAACACCGCGCCCATGATGACCGGCGAAGGCCCGTTCGGCTCGGTCGAGATGGGCGGCATGTTCAGCGTGCTCAAGGTACGCCGCGACCAAAAGCCCGGTGATTACAGCAATCCGGGCTGGTTCAAGCACCCGGAAGGCTCGGTTGCGCACGAATACACCGGGCCACTGGCCAAACCCGCCCGCTTCAAGTCGGAAGGCGGGCAATCCATGCCACGCGCCGAGAAGCCGCTCACCCCAACGGAAGTAAAAGTGCGCAAGCCAAGCGGCGGCGGCCACGACAACCACTGATCCTTTTCATTCAACCCAGGAGAAATCGCAATGACCCAGATGACCCGAACCCTTCGTCCCTTAACCTTGATCGCCGCGCTGGCGTTGTCCAGTGCTGCTTTTGCAGGTGGTACCCATGCGGGTGGCCACGGACACGACAGTGATGAGACTGCGATTGGAAAGCCCGGCGTGGCCAGCAAGGCCAGCCGAACCGTCACCATCGAGATGACGGACAACATGCGCTACACGCCAGCCGACATTCAAGTCAAGCAGGGCGAGACGGTGCGCTTCATCGTCAA
>JAIXOZ010000171.1 GCA_027486495.1 Comamonadaceae bacterium
ATCGTCATCTCTTTGCTCAGCGCTTTTGCCATCGTGTACTTCAATTTTCCGTTTCGCAAAGCGGTGTTTTGGGGCATCTTCATCACTTTGATGCTGCCGGTCGAGGTGCGGATTGTGCCCACCTACCAAGTGGTGGCCGACTTCGGGATGATCAACAGTTTTGCCGGCTTGACCATCCCCCTCATTGCTTCGGCTACGGCCACATTTTTGTTTCGGCAATTTTTCTTGACGGTGCCCGATGAACTGGCCGAAGCGGCCAAGATGGATGGTGCCTCACCCATGCAGTTTTTTTGGGATGCGCTTTTGCCCTTGTCCCGCACCAGCATTGCGGCCCTGTTTGTGATCCAGTTCATCTACGGCTGGAACCAGTACCTGTGGCCTCTGCTCATGAGCACCGAAGAGCGCATGTACCCCATCGTGATGGGCATCCGCAGCATGACCGCAGGGGCCGACTCGCAAGTGCAATGGAACCTCGTCATGGCCACGGCCATTTTGGCCATGCTGCCACCCGCCTTGGTGGTAGTTCTGATGCAAAAATGGTTCGTCAAGGGCCTTGTAGACACTGAGAAATAATGGCTTCAATTACCCTCTCCCACCTTCAAAAAACCTACGGCACAGGTGCCAAGGGCAATACCGTCATTCAAGATCTGAGTGCTGCTATCCAAGATGGCGAATTTGTAGTCATCGTCGGGCCATCAGGCTGCGGCAAATCCACCCTGCTGCGCATGGTGGCGGGCCTGGAAGAAATCACCGCAGGCACTGTTTCGATTGGTGAACGCGTGGTCAACGACCTGGAGCCCGCCGAGCGAGACATCGCCATGGTGTTCCAGAACTACGCGCTGTACCCGCACATGAGCGTGTTCGACAACATGGCTTATGGACTGAAAATCGCCAAAGTGCCAGTCGCCGAAATCAAAGCCCGGGTGGACAAGGCCGCAGGCATCCTCGAATTGAGCCAGCTGCTGCAGCGCAAGCCGCGCGAGCTTTCGGGTGGCCAGCGCCAGCGCGTGGCCATGGGCCGCGCCATCGTGCGCCAGCCACAGGTGTTCTTGTTTGACGAGCCACTGTCGAATCTGGACGCTAAGCTGCGCGCCCAGACACGGCTGGAAATTCAAAAACTGCACCGCGAATTGGGCATCACCAGCCTCTTTGTCACGCACGACCAGGTCGAAGCCATGACCCTGGCCCAACGCATGATCGTGATGAACGGTGGCCACATGGAACAGTTCGGCACGCCCGAAGAGGTCTACAACCGCCCAGCCAGCACCTTTGTGGCCAGCTTCATTGGCTCGCCCCCAATGAACCTGCTTCAAAATGCCCCAGACAAGCCCGCAGGGCGCATCCTGGGCATTCGCCCCGAACACATGGACATCACGCCCAGTGGCTGGCCTTTGCTGGTGGAAACCGTGGAACTGCTGGGAGCCGAGCGCTTGGTGCACGCCCGTATGGGCGCAGAAAACCTGACGCTGCGTCTGGACGCCTCCTTGCCCGCCCCAGCGGCTGGCGAGTCCTTTTGCATCACCCCTCGCCCGGACAAACTGCACTGGTTTGACGCCAAAACAGGCCAACGCATCGCCACCTCATGAAACCCACGAACGCCGTTACCACCCTCATCGACTGGCCCTACCCGCTTTGGATTGCGCACCGGGGTGCAGGCAAGCTCGCCCCGGAAAACACCCTGGCCGCCTTTCGATTGGGTGCCGAGCATGGCTACCGCATGTTCGAGTGCGACGCCAAGCTCAGTGCCGACGGAGTGGTGTTTTTGATGCACGACGCCACGCTGGAGCGCACCACGAGCGGCCAAGGCATCGGCGGTGATCTGGCCTGGCAAGCCCTGTCGCAGCTGGACGCGGGCAGCTGGCATTCACGCACCTGCGCGGGCGAAGCCCTGCCCACGCTCGAAGCCCTGGCAAGGTTTTGCCTAGCCAACGGCCACCATCTGAACATCGAAATCAAACCCACGCCGGGCACCGAGGCCGCCACAGGCGAGGCCGTGGCGCGGCTTGCCGCCCGTTTGTGGGACGGCGCTGCCGTGCCACCGCTCTTGACCTCGTTCAAACCAGATGCCCTGGCCGCGGCTCAGCAAACAGCCCCCGAATTGCCACGCGGACTGTTGATCGACAGCCTGTGGGATGGCTGGTTTGAAAAAGCCTTAGCACTGGACAGCGTGGCCGTGGTGGCCAATTACGCACTGTGGGACGCAGCCACCGTGGCCCAAGTCCACGGCGCAGGCATGCGGTGCCTGAGCTACACCGTCAACGACGACTGGGCTGCCCAGCACCTGCTGGCCCTGGGCACCGACGGCATCATCACCGACCGGGTGGACCTGTTCAGCCCCAGTTGACACCCGGGGTATCTGCCCCAGCCTGACGCTCTTACTTGGCGGCCCAGCCCCGTTGCATCAGCCACTCGGCCGAAGCCGCCACGATCACCAAAGCAATGTAAGTGCTCATCTTGCCGTCCTGACCTTGCAGCCACAGACCGACCACCAGTACCGCCAGCCCGCACAGGGCTTGAACCCCCATGCGGCGGCGCAGGCTGGACCGGCTTGGTCCCATGACCCAGCGCCCAGCCCAAGGCATGAACAAGGCCATGAACAATGCGGGCAGGGCAAAATTGAACAGGTGCAACACCAATTGCCAAAACGTCATGAAGTCGCGCTCCGAGTGGTCCGGGCTGCCCAAAAAAATTCCCAGAGCCTTAAATTGTGCCTGCAAAACCACGTTCACTTTCCTTGCAGCGATTGTGTCAAGCGAAGTTGACAGTTCATGCCTATAATGCCCCTCATGGCTGTATGGACCCTCGGTTTGAACCACACCACTGCACCGCTGGATCTGCGCGGTCGGTTCGCTTTCGCCGTGGACAAACTGGTTCCCACCCTGCAAGGCCTGCGCCGCGACCTGTCCCAACGCATCTCGCAAGAGCCCGAAGCGGCCATTCTTTCAACCTGCAACCGCACCGAAATCTATTGCGCTGCCGACCAGGCTGCCACCAACGACACCTTGCGCTGGTTGGCCCAAACCGGAGGGGTGAGCGCTTCCGAACTTCACGCCCACACCTATTTGCTCGAAGGCAATGAGGCCGCCCGCCATGCGTTTCGCGTGGCCAGTGGACTGGACTCGATGGTGCTGGGCGAGGCCCAAATTCTGGGCCAACTCAAAGACGCCGTGCGCGCCGCCGAACAAGCAGGCGCTTTGGGCAGTACCCTGAACCAACTGTTTCAGCGCAGCTTCGCCGTGGCCAAGGAAGTGCGCAGCTCGACCGAAATCGGCGCGCACTCCATCAGCATGGCCGCCGCCTCGGTGCGCCTGGCCAGCCAGTTGTTTGAAAATCTGCAAGACATCCGCATCCTCTTTGTCGGCGCGGGCGAAATGAACGAGTTGGTGGCCACCCACTTTGCAGCCAAGCAGCCCAAAGGCATGGTGATTGCCAACCGCAGTCTGGACCGCGCTGAATTGTTGGCCCACCGTTTTGGGGCCGAGGTCATGCCTTTGGCCGACCTGCCCGAGCGCCTGCACGAATTCGACGCCGTCATCAGCTGCACCGCCAGCACCTTGCCCCTGATTGGCCTGGGCGCGGTCGAGCGGGCCCTGAAAAAACGCAAACATCGCCCCATGTTCATGGTCGATCTGGCCGTTCCGCGTGACATCGAACCCGAAGTCAAGTCGCTGGAAGACGTTTACCTCTACACCGTGGACGACCTGGCCAGCGTGGTGCAAACCGGCCAGGCCCACCGCCAAGCGGCCGTCGCCGAAGCCGAAGTCATCATCGATGCCGGCGTGCAAAGTTTCATGCACTGGATGGGCCAGCGCGGCACCGTGCCCCTGATCCAGCAGCTGCAAAACCAGGCCGACGCTTGGCGCGAAGCCGAACTGGCCCGCGCCCGCAAGCTGCTGGCCCGGGGCGATGACCCGATTGCCGTGATGGAGGCCCTGTCCAAGGGCCTGACCCAGAAAATGCTGCATGGTGCTTTGGCCGAGCTGCGCGGTGCACCGCCAGAACTGCGGGAGCAGAGCATGCAAACGGTGCAGCGCGTTTTCCTGCGCAAAGAGCGCTAGCGTCGCCTGTCTTGAGCCGTGGCCTTGGCGCCGAACCGGCATCTTGGCATCCCCAACAGCCCCCTTGCTTTTGCTCGTTGCAGACGAGCCCCCGCGAAGCACCGACCGCGAACAGGCCGCTCCCATGAAACCCTTCCTCATCCAGCAACTCGAACGCTACGCCCTGCGCTTGACCGAGCTGGACTTTTTGCTGTCCCGCGAAGACATCATGGCCGACATGACGCAGTTCCTGAAACTCTCGCGGGAACACGCCGAGGTCAGTGCCGTGGCCACGCGCTTTGCCCGTTTTCAGCAGCGCTCGGCCGACTTGGCCGCCGCACAGGCCATGCTGGATGACGAGGTCATGCGCGAGATGGCCGAAGAAGAAGTGGGCAGCGCCAGCGCCGAATTGCAAATCCTGGAAGCTGAGCTTCAGCGCATGCTGCTGCCCAAAGACCCCGACGATGCCCGCCCGGCGTTTGTGGAAATTCGCGCGGGCACCGGAGGCGACGAATCGGCCTTGTTCGCCGGCGACTTGCTGCGCATGTACACGCGCTTTGCCGAAAGCCAGGGCTGGAAATGCGAGACCGTGTCCGAATCGATGAGCGAACTGGGTGGCTACAAAGAGGTGGTGGTGCGCATCGAGGGCGACAACGTTTATGGGTCGCTCAAATTTGAATCGGGAGGCCACCGGGTGCAACGCGTGCCCGCCACCGAAACCCAAGGCCGCATCCACACCAGCGCCTGCACCGTGGCGGTGCTGGCCGAGCCGGACGAAGCCGAAGCCATCAAGATCAACCCCTCCGATTTGCGCATCGACACCTACCGCGCCAGCGGTGCGGGCGGGCAGCACATCAACAAGACCGACTCGGCCGTGCGCATCACCCACTTGCCCACCGGCATCGTGGCCGAATGCCAGGACGGGCGCAGCCAGCACAGCAACAAGGCGCAGGCCCTGAAAGTGCTCACCGCCCGCATTCAGGAAAAAGACCGATCCGAGCGCGCCGCCAAAGATGCGGCCGAGCGCAAAAGCCTGATCGGCAGCGGCGACCGTTCGGACCGCATCCGAACCTACAACTTCCCGCAAGGACGCCTGAGTGACCACCGCATCAACCTGACCTTGTACAAGCTGCTCACCATCATGGAAGGCGATTTGAAAGACGTGGTCGATGCGCTGCAGGCTTATGAAGCTGCAGAGCAGCTGGCGGCGCTGGAAATCGGGGCGACTGCGTGATGGCACCGCACGCCAACCCGAGTGTGGCCGAATGCCTGCAACAAGCCCTGAGACAAGGCCTGGCCCGGGTGGACACACAAATTCTCTTGCTGCACGCCCTGGCGCGCCCGCTGCATGACCGCGCCTGGTTGCTGGCCCACGACACCGATTTGTTGACCGATGCCCAACAAAGCAGCTGGGACCAAGCCCTGCAACGACGCCAGCAGGGAGAACCGGTGGCCTACATCACCGGTCGCAAAGACTTTTTTGGCCTCACGCTGAACGTGGACGCCCGGGTGCTGGACCCGCGCCCCGACACGGAAATCCTGGTTGAATGGGCGCTGGAATTGCTGCCTGTGGATCAACCAGCCCGCGTGCTGGACTTGGGCACTGGCAGCGGGGCTGTGGCGCTGGCCCTGCAGCACCAGCGCCCAGCCGCACAGGTGACGGCGGTGGATGCCAGTGTCGACGCCCTGGCCGTGGCCAGCGCCAACGCCCAGCGCCTGAACTTACCGGTGCAGTGGGTGCTGAGCCACTGGATGGACGCCGTGCCGGGCCCATTTGAGCTAATCGTCTCCAACCCGCCCTATGTGGCCGAAGGCGACCCACACCTGGCTGCCCTCGTGCACGAACCCCTGAGCGCGCTCACGAGCGGTGCCGATGGTCTGGATGACATCCGCCAGATCATTGCCCAGGCCCCCAGCCGTCTGGCTCCCGGCGGCTGGCTGCTGCTCGAACACGGCTGTGACCAGGCGGCCCCGGTCCAGGACCTGTTGCACAAGGCCGGATTTGAGCAGGTGCAGTCACGCCGCGATCTGGGCGGCAACGAGCGCTGTACAGGCGCCGTCCTGCCGAAGTGACAGCAACATCCCTGTAAAAATGGCAGACTTTCAATCAGAGACATAATTCATCCCATCTGACACCGACCCCATTTGGAGCAACAACATGAGCGACACCCAACAACGCATCGACGAACTCGTCAAAGGCAACGAGATCACCCTGTTCATGAAAGGCAACGCCAACTTTCCCATGTGCGGGTTTTCGGGCCGTGCCATCCAATTGCTCAAGGCTTGCGGCGTGGATCCCAAGACGGTCAAAACCGTGAACGTGCTGGACGATGCCGAAATCCGCCAAGGCATCAAGGAATACAGCAACTGGCCCACCATCCCCCAGCTCTACGTCAAGGGCGAGTTCATCGGCGGCTCGGACATCATGATGGAAATGTACGAGTCGGGTGAGCTGCAGCAAGTGATCAACGGCCAGGCCTGATTGGCCCAGGGCTGCGGCCCTGCCACCCCGAACAGCCACCCACTCGGGTGGCTTTTTTGCGGCCCTTCGACTTCAGTGGCCCGTAGCTGAAATTTGCCGCCAGTCCGGCAACCCGAACCGTTCCAAATTGCGGTTGGCCTGAAACAGCAATGCGGCGCCCACCAGTATCAGCAGCAAATCGTGGACCATGTGGCGCAGGGCCCAAAACTGCCTGCCGGTGTCGGTCAGCATCCAGATGAAGCCAGACATCACCACCAGCAGCCCCACACCATCTTGCCAACGCCGCCAGTGCAGCGAACGCACCCACACCGCCATGGCGGTGGCCACCAGTAACTCCACCGCCCACCATCGCCACACATGCTACACGATTTGCAGAATGTCTTGCAATGAACCGCCCAAACCAAAATTCACAAGCAAACCTATCAGTCCAAGCGGAATCAACAGACTGATTACGAAACTCAAACTGGCCACCCAGATTTCGCAAGCCCGGTTCTTTCGCACCCGCAAACGTGGCATCAGTTCCCAGCGCCAGTGGTGGCGATCCGAGCGAAGCAAGCAAATCATGATCAGCACCCAATTAAACAAGGTAAATCCAGGCTCTTTTTCCGACCATGACCAAGAACTGAATATGGACTGGTGAAAGGGTATCAATGCAATACCCGCCATCTGCAACTCACCCACCCACCGGCCTCGCCCTCGCCAATACGACCACAACCTTACCCATACATCCCACCGCCGCACAACATCTGCTTCGACACCCATGGCAGGTTCACCCAAACGCAGCATCCGGTGCATCAGGGCCCACAGTCCGCTCAAAGAAAACAGCAAGCAGGTCAGTGGCAGCCACCAGCCTTGGTCTTTACCCCAATACAACCAGACCAACCAAGAACTCGCCCATGCGAACATGGCCAAGGGGTACATCAGCCGCGGCCAAGGCACCCAGCAGAGCCCATGGCCCATCCTGGCCAAACCCGCCAGACCATACAACGGCCAGCCCACCATGGACAGGCCCACCAACGCACTGCCCTGTTGCAACGTGAAACCACACAAAGGGGCGATCAAGAGCACGGCCAAGCAAAAAAAGACCGCCCAAAACATGAGCATCTGAAAATGCCCGACCACCCAACGCTGCACATGCACGGAGGGCACCCGCAAACGAAGCAGGCGAAGCCACTGCTGCTGATAGTCATTGTCCGCAACCAGCATAACCACCATGCTCGCGCCGCTACCCCAAGCAGCACTCATCCAAACATTGCTCAAGGTCCCTTGCAATGCATGCGCCGCATTGGCAGCCAACACGGACAGGCCGCTGAAAAACACCGGAAAGAGCAGATTAAATTCCACAGATCGCTGAGACGGTCTGCGCTGGATCAGGGCTTTCATGCGTTGAGCCCCTCAAACAGGTCTTCCAGGTTCATGGCTTCACCTTGCATTCCAGGAGGTGCCCTGCGAAGGTCCACGATCCAGCGGCCATCGGCTGTTTGTGCCAGCACACAGTCTGGCGGTGGTGACACCGGCCCCTGCACGCATCGCACCTGCTCGGCCAGAACATCCCAGGCGTCCATGAATTGGATCCGACCCTGCCGCATGAACGCAACATGACTGACCACCCGCTCCAGATCGCTGAGCAGGTGGCTGCTGATGATCACGGTGCGCGGGTCTTCACGCTCCACCCGATTAAACAGGGCGCGAATGAAGGCGCGCCGTGCGACCGGGTCCAGACTGGCCACCGGCTCGTCGAGCAGGAGCCAGTCAGGGTCGTGGCCCAGGGCGAGCACCACGGCGAGCTTTTGCTGATCGCCCAGCGAGAGCGCTCGGGTGGGGGTGAGCAAGGGCAGATCTAGTTGCGCGGCGAGCGCCCTGGCGCGGTCATGCTGCCAGTCGCGGTACATGGTGCCGATCTGCTCAAAATGCTGCTCACCCGTCAGCCACTCAAAGAGGTCTGGCGTTTGCGCGACCACCCCCAGGCGTTCACGCACCTCATCGGCCAGGTCCTGACTCGGGTAGCCGCCGATGCGGCAGCTACCCTGCGAGGGCCTGATCAGGCCGGTCAGGCAGCGCATCAGGGTGCTTTTGCCGGCACCGTTGCGCCCCACCAGCCCGAGCACCGCCCCCTCGGGCACGGCCAGGTTCAGATGGTTCAGGATGGTTTTGCGCTGGTAAGCGAGCTGCAGGTCGCGGGCTTCGATGGCAATGCGGGTCATGGTGTCTCCCTGTCTGAAGTGTTGTCGAGTCTCTGGTCGATCAGCCGATGCAGCGTCTCGGGCGGCAGACCGAGTTCGGCGGCCTGTCGCACCAGGGCCTGCAGCAAAGGGGCCAGCAGGCGCTCCGGGTCGACCGCGCGGTGCGCCCCCTGCCCTGCCGCCACCATGCCCATGCCGCGGCGGCGCTCCAGCAGACCTTCGCTCTCGAGCAGGCTGTAAGCCTTTGAAACCGTCATGGGGTTGATCGCGTGCTGCTGCGCCAGGGCGCGCACGCTGGGCAGCTCCATGCCTGGACGCAGCTGCCCACCGGCCATTTGGCGGCGCACCTGATCGACGATCTGGCGGTAGATCGGCGTGGGGTCACTGGGGGCGATGCTGAAGTTCATGTGCATTGGTGTATTACTTCAATAATACACAAAAACAAAACTTCATTCTATTTTTTTAATATGAAAGTACTTTTTTAATCTTCGGCATGCAACCACCCGCGCTGCGCCGCTTGGACGGCCTGGGGATAAGCGCTCTGCCCGCGTGAACCGTTGTAACGGCCCAGCGCCATGAAGGTGTCGCCGCGTTCGCGGTCCAGGTAATGGCGCAAGATGACGCAGCCAAAGCGCAGGTTGGTCTGCATGTGAAACAAGCGGCTGTCGTCGCCGTCGCCAATCAAGCGCGCCCAAAACGGCATGACCTGCATGTAGCCGCGTGCCCCCGCAATGGAAATGGCGTATTTACGAAACGCGCTTTCGACCTGCACCACACCCAGCACCAGCGACAGCGGCAAGCCTGCGCGACGGGCTTCGTACCAGAGGGTTTGCAAAAACTCTTGCCGCTCGGTCGGGTGTTTTTTGTAGCGTGTCAGCCGTTGGTTGCTGGCCGCTTGCCACTGCGCATAGGCCTGCTGATCAGCGGCAGTGGGTAACAGGGGCTCAGGGGGCGCTGCGGCTGCCACCGCCGCGCTCAGTGCCGAACGCACGGCGTGCGACAACGGCTCTTCAATTTGCCGTCCGGCATGGACCAGCCCAGCGGGCAACAAGGTCCCACACAGACTGAGCAAACAAGCCCGGCGGCTGGGCAAGACCGGGCGAGTCATGGGCTTGGGTGTGCGGCTCAGGGGGCCAAACGCCCCTTGAGGTGGCCCAGGATGTCGGCCACGGCCACTTTGCTGGACTCGGCATCGCGGCGGTGCTGGTATTCAACCAGACCGTCTTTCAACCCTTTGTCGCCAATCGTGACGCGGTGTGGCACGCCGATCAGTTCCCAGTCGGCAAACATGGCACCGGGACGTTCGCCACGGTCGTCCAAAATCACGTCGACCCCGTCGGCCAACAAGGCGGTGTAAATCCGCTCCGCTTCGACCTTGACGGCTTCGCTGCGGTCCATGCCAATGGGGCAAACCACCACGGTGAACGGCGCAATCGCGTCGGGCCAGATGATGCCGCGCTCGTCGTGGTTTTGCTCGATGGCGGCGGCGGGCAGGCGGGTGATGCCGATGCCGTAGCAGCCCATCTCCAGAAACTGCGGCTTGCCGTTTTCATCGAGGAAAGTGGCGTTCATGGCCTTGGAGTATTTGGTGCCCAGATAGAAGACATGCCCCACTTCGATGCCGCGCTCAATGGCCAGCTCACCTTGGCCGTCGGGCGACTTGTCGCCTGCGACGACGTTGCGGATGTCGGCCACCAGGGCGGGCTCGGGCAGGTCACGGCCCCAGTTGACACCAGTGATGTGAAAGTCTTCTTCGTTGGCGCCGCAGATCCAGTCGCTCATCACGGCCACGTCGCGGTCGGCCACCAGATGCACGGGCTTTTTCAGGTTCAAGGGGCCCAGGTAACCCGGCTTGCAGCCAAAGTGCTCTTCGATCTCGACCAGCGTCGCAAAGCGGAAACCGCCTTCCATGCCCGGCAGCTTGCCGACCTTGACTTCGTTCATGTCGTGGTCGCC
>JAIXOZ010000100.1 GCA_027486495.1 Comamonadaceae bacterium
GTTGTTGGTCACCACGCGCAGGTCGCGGTGGTGCAGCAGTTCGCTGGCCACGGCCTCGACGGTGGTGCCGATGTTCATGAACAGGCTGGCCCCATGCGGAATGGCGGCGGCCACTTGGCGGGCAATGTCTTGCTTGGCTTCCGACTGGGTGCGTTGGCGTTCGGTGTAGGTCGTGTTGCGGGTGGACGAGTCCACGGCCCGCACGCCACCGTGAAAGCGTTCCAGCTCAGCCGCCTCGGTCAGGCGTTGGATGTCGCGCCGGGCGGTTTGCAAGGTGATGCCGAACTCTTCGGCCAGCTCTTCGGTCTTGACGCTGCCTTGCACGCGCACCGATTGCAAGATGGCAAGTTGTCGGGGATTGAGGGCCATGACTTAAGGGATGGGGTCGGTTCTAGGGGTCTTCACTAGGCGATCAAGAATACCCCAATTTGGGGAAATTCCATCGGTACAATCAAAAACGAATCGAAGCAATCAATCATTTTTGATCGTTTAAGGGCGTATTTTGAATAATGCTGGCGCTGCTGGGCTTGAACAAGGAACCGTCCTGGACCTTTTGGTCGTCGGGGGCGGGGCCACGGGCTTGGGTGTGGCGGTGCAGGCGGCGCTCGAAGGGCGTCGGGTGGCCTTGGTCGAGTCGCGGGATTTCGCGTCCGGAACCTCCTCGCGTTCGACCAAGTTGTTGCACGGCGGAGTGCGTTATCTGGCCCAAGGGCGTTGGCGTTTGGTGCGCGAGGCCTTGAGCGAAAGGGCCATCATTTTGCGGCTGGCCCCGCATTTGGCCCAGCCGCAGTCCTTTGTGGTGCCGGGCACGGGTTGGCTGTCCTGGGCCAGGACGGGTTTGGGGCTCAAGCTTTACCAATACCTGGCCGGCGCTTTGAGCCTGGGGCCCACCGCGGCGGTGTCCACCGCAACCATGCGCCAGGCTTTGCCCGGTGTGCCCACCCCAGTGGCGGGCATGCGTTATTGGGACGGCCAGTTTGAAGACGCGCGGCTGGCACTGGCGTTGGCCAAGACCGCCCGCCGGGCCGGGGCTATGGTGCACAACCACATGCGCGTGACCGCCTTGGCCCCTTTGGCCAAAGGCTGGCAAGTCAGTCTGCTCGACGAGCGAAGCGGCCACAGCTTGCAAGTGCAAGCGGCGTGCGTGGTCAACGCCACGGGCGTGTGGGTCGATGGTCTGCGCCAGATGGCCCTGAAAAGCCAAGCTTCAGCGCCCGCATACAAGCCTTTGGTCACGCCGAGCCAGGGCGTTCACCTGGTGGTCAAGCGTGAATTGCTGCCCATTCGCGAGGCGGTGTTGATCCCGCACACCGACGACGGCCGGGTGTTGTTTGCCGTGCCTTGGCTTGGGGCCACCGTGATTGGCACCACCGACACCCCGCGAGATGATGCGCCCCTGGAGCCACGGCCACTGGACGAAGAATTGGCGTTTTTGTTCACCCAAACCGAGCGCTCTTTGGGCTTGCGCTTGGCCCGCAGCGATGTGCAAAGCGTGTGGGTGGGCTTGCGCCCCTTGGTTGGCCAATCGCCGGGGGCTACCAGCCAAATGTCGCGCGAACACCTCATCGTGCGGGATGCGCCGGGTTTTTACACCGTCACCGGCGGCAAGTGGACCACCTACCGCAGCATGGCCGCTGACGTGTTGCAGCACATGGAACGTCAGGCCGATTTGCCGACTGCAACCATCCGAGCCAACACCGAGCAGCATCGTTTGGTGGGCGCCCCCGCAGCGGACGCAGAAGGCGCGGCCATGCATTCGGTGAGCCATGCGCCGGGACTGCACCTGTTGGGCTCAGAAGCCGAAGCGGTGCAGCAATTGCCTGGCCCTCAAAACCATTTGGGCATGGGCCTGACCGAAGCCATGGTTCGATTTGCGGCCCGGTCTGAATGGGCCCTGACGGTGGAGGATATGCTTGCACGTCGCTGGCGTGCCTTGTTTCTGGATGCACGGCAGGCCGCATGCATGGCACCTGCCGTGGCGGCATTGCTGCAAGAAGAAACCGGACTGGACCCGCAACTGGACGCATTTTTGGCGCTGTGCAACCAATACACCTTGGCCGACTGAACACTGGAGAGAAGACTTTGAGCACGACCACCACCCGTTACGGCATCATCGGCTGCGGCATGATGGGGCAAGAGCATTTGCGCAACATCGCGCTGCTGCCTGGGGCGCACGTGACCCGGATTTTTGAGCCCGATGCCCACATGCTGGCCGGCAGCCTGGCGCTGGCCCCCGGTGCCCAAAGCGCCGTCAGCCTGGCCGAGGTGGTGCTGGCCGAGGATGTCGATTGCCTGCTGATCGCCAGCCCGAACTTTTGCCACGCCGAGCAGTTGCGTGAGATCGCCAGCCTGCGCCCCTTGCCCGTGCTGCTCGAAAAACCCGCCTGCACCAGCCTGGACGATGTGCGCAGCCTGGCCGCTTTGCAGGCCACATACCCCGCGCCGATTTGGGTGGCCATGGAATACCGTTACATGCCGCCCGTGACCGCCTTGGCCAAAGAGGTCCATGGTCAGCACAACACCGGCCCGGTCAAGATGATCTCGATCCGGGAACACCGCTTTCCGTTTTTGGTCAAGGTGGGCGACTGGAACCGCTTTAACCGCTACACCGGCGGCACGCTGGTCGAAAAGTGCTGCCACTTTTTTGACCTGATGCGCCACCTGACGCAAAGCGAGCCGGTGCGCGTGTACGCCTCAGCCGGGGTGGACCACAACCACCTGGACGAGCGCTACCCCGATGGCACGCCAGACATTCTGGACAACGCCTATGTGATCGTGGATTTCGCCTCAGGGCAGCGGGCCATGCTGGAGCTGTGCATGTTTGCCGAGGGCGCTCGCTACCAGGAAGAAATTTCGGTGGTCGGCCCGCAAGGCAAGGCCGAGTGCTTTGTGCCGGGGCCTGGCCGCTTTTGGCCTGCGCACTTGGGCGATGCACCTGTGCCCAAGCTGGTCATCAGCCCGCGTGACCCCAAGGGCCCGCGCGAGTTGGACGTCCCGGTGGACCCGCAAGCCCTGGCCGCAGGCGACCACAACGGCTCGACCCTGTACCAGCACCAAAAGTTCAACGCCGTCGTGCGTGGCCAAGGCCAGGTCGAAGTCACATTGCGCGACGGTTTGTGCGCCGTGATCATGGGCCTGGCGGCGCAAGAATCCGCCCGCACCGGCATGGCCGTGGACCTGACCCGTGGCGACTACGCCTTGAGTCAACTGGCATCAGGCCCCGCAGCCTGAACCCCATGCGCACGATGCCCGCTTCAGTCCAAGGCCGCCAAAAACTCGGCCACGCGCTGCCAGTCCAGCGGGGTGATGGCGTGGCCGCCGGTGCGCTCAACATATTGCAAGCGGTCTGGCAGTCCTTGGCTTTGGTACACCTGTCGCAGTTGCTCGACGGCTTTTGCCGTGCCCGCCGGGTTGGCCCACAGGTCATCGCTGGCTTGCAAGATGCACAGGGCCCTTGGCGCAATGGCGGCCAGCAAAGGCGCGTTGTCGATGGCCTGGATCCGATCTTGCACGGTGGCGTCGGCACTTTCGCTGCTCAGCCAATGCGGAAAAGTCGCTTGCAAAGCTTGCAAGGACTCGGCACCCGGCCCCATGGTTTTGAAAGACGCCGCACCCGCCGTGCCGCTGTTGTGCGCTGCGGTCAAGGCCAAGCGAGGGTCGGTCGCACCAGCGAGCAAAGCGGCTTTGCCGCTGCGCGAATGGCCCAGCACGCCGATGCGTGGCGTGGCCTCGCAGATTTGCGCCAAAGCGTCCACACAGCGGCTGATGCCCCAAGCCCAAGCCGAAATGGCGCCCCAACTTTGGCCAGGCCAGCATTCGTAAATGGGGCCAGACTTTTGGGCACTGGGGCTGTCGTGGGCAATGTCCAGTCGGTTGAAGCTGGCCAGCGCCACGCCGGTTTGCAGCACAGCTTGTCTGGCGGGGCTGCTCAGGCAATGGGGCCAACAAGCATCGGGGCTGAGCAAGATGGGGCAGTCGCGCAGATGGCTGTGCACCGGGGGCCATTCCAGCCACAATGTCCAGGTGATGGGGCGCTCGGTACCGACCTGAACGCACCAGTTTTCGAGAAGGCTTTGCGCGGTGCTCAAGCGGTGGGTCAAATCCACACGCACAGCTGCTTCGTGGGGCACCAGTCCGCCAAACAAAGAGGCGATCTATTCAAGCGTGGCGGGCGTCAGCAGAGGTTTTGTCATGCAGTTGGGGCCGTTCACCGTGACGGCCAGAGTTTTTCAGTTTTATCACACCACCAAAAGGAGACACCATGAAATCAGTTCGTATTTTGCCCATCGCTTTGGCTTTGGGCTCGGCCCTGACCTTGGGCCACACCGCAGCGCAGGCCGGAGAAATCCGCGTCATGTGCTACCAAGACGGCATCGAGTGCGATGTGACGGCCGAGCTGGCCAAGCGCTTTGAAGCGCAAAACCCTGGCACCAAAGTCATTGTGGACACCGTGCCCTACAAAACCATTGTTGAACAGCTGCCCGTGCAACTGGCCGCAGGCCAAGGCCCGGACATCGCACGCGTGACCGACTTGGGCGGATTGTCCAAGTACTACATGGACATCTCGGCCCACATCAAGGACCGCAAGTACTGGGACGCCAACTTTGGCAGCACAGCGCCTTGGCTGCGCCCCACACCGGCTGACAAGGGCATCCACGGCTTCATGTCCCAGCTGACCATGACCGGTCCTTACGTGAACAAGACTTTGTTTGAACAAGCCAAAGTCCCGATGCCTGGCGCCAAAGCCACTTGGGACGAGTGGATGGACGCCGCCCGCAAAGTGGCCAAAGCCACCCAGACCAAGGCCGCTGTGGCCTGGGACCGCTCGGGCCACCGCTTTGCCGGCCCCGCCATCAGCTATGGCGCCAAGATTTTTGACGGCCAGGGCAACCCTGTGATCGACGATGGTTACAAAACCACGGTGAACAAGTTTGTCGGCTGGCACAAAGATGGCACCATGCTGCGCGAAGTCTGGGCTGGCTCGGGCGGCTCGACCTATGCCGACTCGATCGGTGAGTTCATCAACGGCAACGTGGTCATGGTCTTGTCGGGCAGCTGGCAGATCAACCGCCTGCAAAAAGACGTGGGCAACAAGTTTGACTGGGTGGCCGTGCCCAACCCTTGCGGCCCTGCGGCTTGCACCGGCATTCCTGGCGGCGCAGCTTGGGCGGCCTTGAAGACCAGCAAATCGCCCAAAGAAGTAGGCGCCTTCCTGGACTTCATGGCCTCTGAAGCGGCTTACACCGAATTCACAGCCCGCACCAACAACATCCCGGCCCACGCCGGTTTGGCCAAGAAGGGCGTGAACTACGCCAGCGCACAACCCGGTGCCAAAGCGGGATTGGGCGTGTTCGGCAGTGGCGTGGCCAATTTGTCGCCTGTGGCTTACCAGTTCCAGGGCTACAAGTTCAACCGCGCCATCATGCTGCCCACCGTGGCCCGTGTGACCCAGGTCATCGTGGGTGAAATGGGTGCGGACGATGCCATCGGCAAGATCAATGCCGACATGCAAGACGCCTTGAAGCAGGCACAAAAGTAAAACGCACTGTGCCTTGAATCCAGCGGGACCGTCATCGAGGCGGTCCCGTTGTTTGTCAGTGTGCGTGTTGAAGGGTGGCCTGTGCGATTTCTGTCTTTGTTTTTCAATTTGCTGGAACCGGTGTTCAAACTGGGCCAGCGCTGGCTGGGCACTTCGCGCCTGGGCTGGTTGTTCGTCGGGCCCAACCTGATTGTTTTTGGGCTGTTCACGTTTTTGCCGATCCTGATCAACCTGATTTACGCCACCACCGGTGGGGTGAACCTGATGCCTGGGCAGCGTCCTTACACGGGCGCAGAAAATTTCCAAATCCTGTTCGAGTGCCGGGATTACCTCGATTTAACGTCTTGCCGCAAAGACGTTTTTTGGCGAGCCATGTTCAACACCGTGAAGTTCAGCTTTTTGCAAGTGGGCTTGATGGTGCTGTTTTCTCTGGTCACCGCGTTGGTGCTCAACCGCAAGATCATTGGCCGTGGCTTTTGGCGTGGCGTGTACTTTTACCCCGTGCTCTTGTCGCCGGTGGTGGTCGCGCTGATCTGGAAGTGGTTGCTGCAAAGCCAGGGCGCGTTCAATGCGGGTCTGGTGGCCCTCGACATGCCGCCCGTGGAGTGGCTCACCGATGGCGGCTGGGCATTTTTCTGGACGGTGTTCGTCTCGATTTGGGCGCACATGGGTTTTTACACCCTGATCTTGCTGGCGGGGCTGCAAGCCATTCCGGGCGATTTGTACGAGGCCGCGCAAATGGACCGCGCCAGCCCCATGCGCACGCTCACGCGCATCACCTTGCCGCTGCTCATGCCCAATCTGATCGTGGTGCTGGTGCTGGCGGCCATTCGGGCGGTACAGGTGTTTGACGAAGTCTTTGTGCTCACGGGTGGTGGGCCGGGTTCGGCCACCACCTTCATCGTGCAGTTCATCTACCAAACGGGCTTTGCCGAGCAGATCCATTTGTATGGTTTGGCGGCGGCGGCTTCTTTGTCTTTGGCGGTGTTTTTGATTGTGCTGACCTTGGCGCAGCTGCGCTTGACCCGCGCCAGCCAGGCTGGCCAAAAGGTGAAATAAGATGAAGTCCCTGCGTTTTCTCTGGCTCACCCGTGGCCGTCAAAAGCTGCACTGGACCGATGTGCTCAGCTACGCTTATTTGTTGGTCGGTCTGTTTGTGATGTTCGCGCCCGTGCTCTGGCTGGTGGTGTCTTCGTTCAAAACCGAATCAGCGATCAGCCAGTTCCCACCGACGTTTTTGCCCTACAGCCAAAAAACGGTGGTGGTGGCCGGCCACGACAAACCCTTGCCACTGTTCAAGGTGGCGGGCGAGGGCGGTCAGGTGCGCGAGCTGGCCCAGGTCAGCCGCATCGGCATCATGGCGACCATGGTCGATCCGGCCAAGCCGTCTGACACCGTTCAGGTCAACATCCGCGAGCGGGTGCCGGTCAATGAGTTGAAGCTGGCCACCAGCAATTACACCGATTTGTTTGGCAAGTTCACCTTTGGCGCGTACCTGTGGAACAGCGTGTTCATCACGGTGGTGGCCACACTGCTGACCTTGCTGTTCAACTCCATGGCGGCGTTTGCATTGTCCAAATACCAGTTCAAGGGGCAAAAGGCGGTGTTCCTCTTGATCATTGCCACCTTGATGATCCCGCCCACCATCATCTTGGTGCCGGTGTTTTTGGTCATCAATTCGGTGGGCCTGCTCAACAGCCTGTGGGGCGTGATCTTGCCCGCCGTGGCCACGCCCACGGGGGTGTTTTTGCTCCGCCAATACATGCTGACCATTCCAGACGAGCTGATCGAGGCCGCCCGCATGGACCACGCCAGCGAATGGCGGATTTACTGGCGCATCGTCTTGCCTTTGTCAGCGCCTGCGCTGGCGGTGTTGGCGATTTTTTCGGTCATGTGGCGCTGGAACGATTTCCTGCTGCCGCTGATCGTGCTGTCCAAGAGCGAGTTCTTCACCTTGCAGCTGGCGCTGAACTCCTTCCAGGGCGAGCTCAACACCCAATGGCATTACCTGCTGGCCATGACGGTGATCACCTTGTTGCCGGTCACGCTGGTGTTTGCCTTTTTGCAGCGCTACATCACCACCGGCATCGCCAGTGCCGGTGTCAAGTGAACTTGTTTGTTTTTGATTGAATCGAATTGCCGTGTCCACATTAGAACTGCGCTCTCTCCAAAAGTCCTTTGACCAGACCCACGTCATCCATGGCGTGGATTTGCAGGTCGCCCATGGCGAATTTGTGGTGTTTGTTGGCCCCTCGGGCTGCGGCAAGTCCACTTTGCTGCGCATGATTGCCGGGCTGGATTCACCCACCAGCGGTGATTTACTGATCGACGGCGAGAAGGTCAATGCCATCAGCGCCGCCGACCGGGGCTGCGCCATGGTGTTCCAGTCCTACGCCCTGTACCCCCACATGAGCGTGTACGCCAACATGGCTTTTGGCCTGGAAAACGCCAAAGTGCCCAAGGCCGAGATCCAGCAAAAGGTCAACGAGGCCGCAGCGCTGTTGCGCCTCGATGCCATGCTCGAGCGCAAGCCCACCCAGTTGTCGGGCGGCCAGCGCCAGCGCGTGGCCATTGGCCGGGCGATTGTGCGCAACCCCAAAATCTTCTTGTTTGACGAACCTCTGTCCAACCTGGACGCCGAGTTGCGCGTGTCCATGCGGGCCGAGCTGCGCGAGCTGCACCAGCGCTTGGGTGCGACCATGGTGTATGTGACGCACGACCAGGTCGAAGCCATGACCATGGCCGACAAGATCGTGGTCCTCCGAGCCGGTCGCATCGAGCAAGTGGGCACGCCACAGGCGCTGTACGAGCAACCGGCCAATGTGTTTGTGGCGGGTTTCATCGGCAGCCCGCGCATGAACTTCATCCCAGCGGCAACGGCGCGCTCGGCAGTTTCTTTGCAGTCGCATGTGCCCGCGCAGGCTCAGCAAGTGGGCATTCGCCCAGAGCATTGGCTGCTGTGCGAGCCCGGCGAAGGTTTGGCCTTTGTGGTCAAAGCGGCCGAATACCTGGGTGCGCAGCGCTTGTTGCAGGGCCAGTTGCTGGATGGCACTCGGGTCGAGGTGCTGATCGACGGTGATCGCTCTGCCCAGGTGGGCGAGACTTTGCACATCAGCACCCGCGCTGACCGCTTGCACGCTTTTGATGCTCAGGAGCAGCGCATCGTGCGGGGTGACGCATGAAGCCCTTGTTGACTGCCGCCTGGACCACGGCCCCAGAGTCGGCTGCGGCCGACCGTAGCAGGGTGGATGCCGCAGCCGGTTTCACCACCGGTGGGCAATTGCAACTGTCGTTTTTATCGCCCACGATGGCCCGAGTCACGGTGCTGCCTGCGCAAGGCTTCAAAGAGCCACGCACCTGGGCCATTGCACCCCAAGCCGGGCCGCTCGCAGGTCAAGACGTGGCTTGGACAGGCCGCGAGCGGCACGATTTGCAGGGCTTTGTCCGTCCAGCCGTGCTTGCTTCGCAGGACGGGCAGGGCGTCTCACGCCTCTCGACTTCGCGCCTGTCGGTGCAGCTCTTGGGAGGCGGGCAAACCCCTTTGCGCTTGGTTTGGACCGATGTGGCCAGCGGCCAAACCGTGCTGGAAGACCGGCCCACCAGTGCTTACCTGCAAGAGCTGCGCACGGGCTTGGTGCGCCACAGCGTAGTGCGAGACCCGAAAGAGCATTTTTTTGGTTTGGGCGACAAGACCGGCCCACTGAATTTGCATGGCCGCAGGCTGCGGTGTTTGGGGCAAGACGCCTTGGGTTACGACCCGAAAAGCGGCGATCCGCTCTACAAGCATTGGCCCTTTGTGATGTCTCGCACCGTGGACGGCCTGTGGGTCGGCCTGTATTACGACACGCTGGCCACCTGCACCTTTGACCTGGGTTGCGAGCACGACAACTACCACGGCTTTTTTCGCACGGTGGACATCGACGACGGCGACCTGGACTACTACCTGATGGTGGGCCAAACGCCCGCCGAGGTGCTGGCGCAGTTTGTCGCGCTGATTGGCGGCACGCATTTGCCCCCGCGCTGGAGCTTGGGCTATGCCCAAACCGCCATGGGCCTGGCCGATGCGCCCGATGCCCAACACCAGCTGGACCGCTTCATCGACGAGTGTGCCTGCCAGCGCATCCCGATCTCGTCCTTTCATTACGGCTCGGGCTATTCGAGCCGGGGCAAACAGCGCTATGTGTTCACCTGGAACCATGCCAAGTTCCCCGATCCGAAAGCCATCAACCAGAAATTCCAGAACCACGGCATGCGTCTGGTGGCCAACATCAAGCCCTGTTTGCTGGACGACCACCCGTCCTACTCAACCCTCAATGCGCAGCACGCCTTCATCGAAGACCAAAGCACCGGTCAGGCAGTGGTCGAGCCGTATTGGGACGGCATGGGCTCGCACCTGGATTTCACGCGCCCCCATGCGGTGGCCTGGTGGCAGGTTCAGCTCAAGCAGCAGATCCTGGAGCAGGGCATTGACGCGGGCTGGAACGACAACAACGAATACGCCATCCAGAACGAAGACGCCTACAGCGATGGCTGGGCCCAGCCCATGCCCATGCACCGGAGCAGGCCGCTGCATGCCCTGTTGATGACGCGGGCCACCTTTGAGGCGCAAAAAGCCCATGCGGCCGACCCTAGCGAGGCCACTTTCACGGTGACTCGCGCGGGCCCGCCGGGCCTGCAGCGCTATGCCCAAACCTGGTCGGGCGACAACACCACCAGCTGGGCCACCCTGAAGTGGAACATCCGCACCGGTTTGCAGATGAGCCTGTCGGGCATGTTCAACGTGGGCCACGATGTGGGCGGTTTTTATGGTCCCTTGCCCGATGCCGAGTTGTTCTTGCGCTGGGTGCAAGCCACCTGCCTGAACCCGCGCATGGTCATGAACTCTTGGAAAGAGGGCAACACCAGCAATTTGCCCTGGATGCACCCGGAGGTGACCGATGACGTGCGTGCCGCCATTGCCTTGCGCTACAGGCTCATGCCTTACCTGTGGACTTGTTTTGAGCAGGCGTCGCAAAAGCACACGCCCATCATCCGGCCAACGTTTTTCAATTTCCCGGACGATCTGCAATGCCTGGAAGACTCGGACGAGTTCATGCTGGGCGACACCCTGCTGGTCTCGCCCGTCGTGGAGGCAGGACAACGCGAAAAACGGATGTACTTCCCTCGTTTGGCGCAGGGGCTTGGCTGGATCGACTTTGCCACGCGCCAGCGCTTTGAAGCAGGGCAGTGGCATACCGTTGCCGCGCCCTTGGGTCATTTGCCTTTGTTTGTTGTTCAAGGGCATACCATTTCGGTGGCCAGCCCTTTGCCAGGGCAACTGCCTCGACATAACGACCCGGTTTCAGCGCATTTGCAGTTTTGAATCCTGCCCTCGGAAGAGGGCGGGGGTGGCGAAAACCCCAAGAGGTCAGGGTGCCAAAGTTCTCTATGATTCATTCACATCAAAAATGGCTTGATGTGCAACAGAAACATTGAACTCCCCCCATGGCATCGGTACAACTTAAGCAAGTCCAAAAATCCTATGATGGAAAAAACAATGTCATCCACGGCATTGACCTGGAGATCCAACACGGGGAGTTCGTGGTCTTTGTCGGGCCCTCCGGTTGCGGCAAATCCACCTTGCTGCGCATGATCGCCGGACTCGAAAGCATCACCGATGGCGATGTCATCATCGACGGCAAGCGGGTCAACGACGAGCCACCTCGGCACCGCGACATCGCCATGGTGTTTCAGGACTACGCCCTGTACCCGCACAAGAGCCTGTACGACAACATGGCGTTTGGTTTGCGTCTGCGCAAAAGGCCCGAAGCTGAAATCCACCAACGGGTCATGGACGCGGCCAAGCTGCTGCGCATCGACCACATGCTGGACCGCAAGCCGGCGGCTTTGTCAGGCGGTCAGCGCCAGCGCGTGGCCATTGGCCGAGCCATCGTGCGCCAGCCCAAGGTGTTTTTGTTTGACGAACCGCTGTCCAACCTCGACGCGCAGCTGCGCAACGAGATGCGCAGTGAAATCAAAAAGCTGCATCAGCGTCTGGGTGCGACCATCATTTACGTCACGCACGACCAAGTCGAGGCCATGACCTTGGCCGACCGCATCGCTGTGCTCAGCGGGGGTCACAAGATGCAGTACGCCAGTCCCGATGAGATCTACAACCGTCCGGCTGCTCAGTTTGTGGCCGGCTTTACCGGCAGCCCGCCCATGAACCTGGTGAGCTGCCAGCTGCATGCGGGTGGAGCAGACTTGGGCGGTGGTGAGTTGATCGCTTTGCCCGCCGACTTGCGCGAGCGCGCTGCGGCGGTGCCCGGCCTGGTGTTTGGCATCCGCCCAGAAAACCTGTCCCTGTCCCCGCGCCACGTGACTGGCGAGGTGGCGGTGCAGGCCCGAGTGGTCATCAGCGAGCCTTTGGGTGCCGAGACCTTGGTGACCTTTCAGGTGGGGAACGTGGAGCTGATTGCGCGTTGTGCGGCCAGCTTCAGAGCCGCAGCGGGGACGCCTCAAACCCTTTACCTGGATCCCATGGCCATGCACCTGTTCAGACAGGATGGCGGCCAAGCGATCTGAACCCTTTTTTGTCAGTCCCATTCATTTCAACCCCTAGGAGACATCCATGAAGAAGCGTTATGCATTGAAACTGGCCGTGGTGGCCCTGGCCAGCACGATGGCAGCTGGCGCTGTGTGGGCGCAGCAAACCACTTTGCGTGTGTTCGTCGGCCCCAACCAGCGCCCCGACCTGCAAGCCAAGCTGTTTGAGCAGTACAACAAAGCCAACCCCGGTGTGAAAGTCGAGATCGAAACGGGGGGCGCCACCTCCGAGTTGCAGCGCCAGTACCTGTCCACCGTGCTCAATGCCAAGGACTCGGCCATCGATCTGTTTTTGATCGATATCGTCAACCCTGCGCAATACGCCTCCAAAGGCTGGATTGAGCCTTTGGACAAATACGTTGGTGGACCGGCCGCTTTGCGCAACGACTATTTGCCGGTTTACCAAAACGCCAACGTGATTGGCGGCAAGGTTTATGCCATGCCCAGCCAGGGCGATTCGATGTTCATGTACTACCGCAAGGACTTGCTGACCAAGCACGGTGTTGCCGAGCCCAAAACCTGGGATGAGTTGGCCGCTGCAGCTAAAAAAGTGACCGTCGCTGAAGGCAACCCCAACCTGCAAGGCCTGTCTTTTCAGGGTGCGCCCATTGAAGGCGCAGTCTGCACCTTTTTGCTGCCTTACTGGGGCCAGGGCAAACAGTTCAACGATGCTGCAGGCAAGCTCACCTTGGACAAAACCGCAGCGGTCAACGGCCTGAAAATGTGGCTCAAGATGATGGACGACGGCGTGTCCAAAAAGAACATTGCCGAAGTCACCACCCCCGTGACCGTCAACGAATTCAAGGCTGGCAATGTCGTGTTTGCGATCAACTGGGGTTTTGCGTTTGACCGCTTCAAGGACGACGCAGACTCCAAGGTCAAAGGCAATGTGGGTGTGATGCCACTGCCGGCCATGGCAGGCGGCAAATCGGCCACCTGCATGGGCGGCTGGCAGTGGGCCATGAACGCGTACGGCAAAAACAAGGACGCGGCGGGTAACCTGATCAAGTTCCTGTCCTCCAAGGAGGCCAGCGCCTTCATCGCCCGGGAGGGCTCGATCTTGCCCGTGTACCAAAGCGTTTACAGTGACGCTGCTGTGAACCGGGTCGTGCCTTGGTTCAAGGACGCCTTGCCAGTGGTGCTGGGTGCCCAAAGCCGCCCCATGGTGGAGGACTACGGCCAAGTGTCGGACATCATCCGCACCACCACCAGCGCGATTTTGGCCCGCACCAAAACGCCTGAAGCCGGTGTGGACGAGATCGCTGCCCGCGTGGGCCGTTTGATGCGTTGATTGCGCCCTGACGCCCTGATTCCGGGCCCTGCGGGGCCCGGGTTTTCTTGATAAGACCTGTGGCCCCCGAACATGCTTTCCAAACTGCGCGATCCCTCTGAAAAAACGCTGGCCGTGCTGTTGCTGGCACCTGCATTTTTGTTGCTGCTGATGATCGTGGTCTATCCCATCGGCAAGTTGATCTACAACAGCTTGATGGACGTTGACAAAACCGGCGTGTTCCTGGGTCTGCGCAATTATGTCGATGTGATCCAGGACCCCTTGTTCTGGAACGCGACCAAGAACACGTTGTTGATCACCGTGATCACCGTGCCCGGTGCCTTGATTGTTGGTTTGGCGCTGGCCATGCTGGCCAATTTGCCCTTCAAGCGCAAATGGCCCGTGCGTTTGTCGTTGCTCTTGCCATGGGCTTTGCCGCTGTCTTTTGCTGGTTTGATTTTTGCCTGGTTCTTCAACACCGACTACGGTGTGGTCAACGATGTGTTGTTTCGCCTGGGTCTGCAAACCGAGTCCAGCAGCTGGTTGCTCAAGCCCAACTGGGCATTCGCCGCGATCTGCCTGACCATCATCTGGAAGACCTCGTCCTTCATGGCCTTGATCTTGTTGGCGGGTCTGCAAATGATTCCCCGCACCTTGTATGAAGCAGCCGAAGTCGATGGGGCCAGTCGCTGGCAGCAGTTTTGGCAAATCACCATCCCCATGCTGATGCCCAGCATCATTGTGGCGCTGATTTTTCGGACCATCACGGCGCTGCAGACCTTTGATATCCCCTACACCATGACCCGCGGTGGGCCGGGTGAGGCCACTGAAACCCTGGCCATGCTGATCCACAAATACACCATCGAATACTCCAGCATCGGCTTTGGTTCGACGCTGGCGGTTTTCATGTTTGTCATCTCCTTGTTTGTCACTGGCTTTTACCTGCGCCACATCGGAAAGAACGCGACATGAAAGAACAGTTTTTATGGTCATCTTCCGCTTTGCGTTGGGCGGCAGGATTGATCGTGGTCTTCAACGGTTTTTTTCCGGCGGTCTGGATTTTGTTCACCTCGCTCAAGACTGAGACCGAGCTGGTGCAAAAGCCCATCACCTGGTGGCCTGAAAACCCCATGCTGGGTAACTATGTGCGTGCATTCGCGGATCAGCCCTTGCTCGTTTACATCAAAAACAGCGTGATCGTGGCCACGGGAGCCACGGTGTTGTCCCTGCTGGTGGCTTCTTTTGCCGCCTATGCCATTGCCCGCCTGAACCTCAAGCGGCGCGAGCTGATCTTGACCTGCATCGTGGCCTCCAGCATGTTCCCCCTGGTGACTTTGCTGGTGCCAATTTTTGAGACCATGCGTGCTTTGGGCTGGCTCAACACCTACATGGCGCTGATCTTGCCGTACGTGGTGCTCAACTTGCCGGTTTGCACCTTGGTGCTGGTGAGCTTTTTCCAGAGCATTCCGCGTGACTTGGAAAACGCGGCGATGATCGATGGCTGCACGCGCATGGGGGCTTTGTGGCATGTGGTGGTGCCCTTGGCTGCCCCTGGGGTTTTCACGGCCGGTATTTTGGCCTTTGTGAACGCATGGGACGAGTTTTTGTTGGCCTTGTCGCTCAATTCCAGTCCGGAGGTACGCACTTTGCCGGTAGGCATCACGCTGTATCAGGGCGAGTTCACCTTCCCCTGGCCGATTATTTCTGCAGCGCTGATCGTGGCCATTGTGCCGGTGGCCATTTTGATTGCACTTTTTCAGGAGCGGGTCGTTGGTGGGTTGACCCAGGGTGGCCTCAAGGGCTGAGCAGGCGGGCGCATTGGCGCCCGTGCACCTTCAGTTGCGAGCGGCCGACACCGCTGCCCGAAGACCCAACAAGTAGCTGTCCACACCAAAACCGGCGATCTGGCCTTTGGCGATGTCGGCGATCACCGAGTGGTGGCGAAACGCTTCTCGGGCATGAATGTTGGACATGTGCACTTCGATGATGGGGCACTTGAGGATGGCCAGCGCATCGCGGATGCCGTAGCTGTAATGTGTCCAAGCCCCGGCGTTGATGACCACGGCGTGCACACCATCGACATGGGCACGATGGATGCGTTCGGCCATTTCACCTTCAAAGTTGGTTTGGTAGCACTCGACCTGGGCCCCCAGCTCCTGGCCCAGAGCTGTCACTTGGGCGTTGATTTCGTCCAGCGTGGTGGTGCCGTACTGTGCAGGGTCGCGCTTGCCGAACATGTTCAGGTTGATGCCGTGCAGGACAAGGATGTTCATGGTGGGTCTCTATCGCTCGATGGATCATGGGCATTGGATGCGGGAACTGCGATTGTCGGTGATTTGCGGCAATATCCTGTCCAAATGACCGTTACCGACTTGTGAGTCTGGTGAACGCGATGGTTTTGACAATCCCGCGCTGGTGCCTCTGCCCAAGCGCTTAAATTGACACCCTGAAAGCCGAACATGACCGCTTTGAAAATCGATTTTGTCTCTGACATTGCCTGCCCTTGGTGCGCCGTGGGTTTGGGTGCTCTCGAAAAAGCCCTGGAGCGCCTGGACGGCGTGGTGCAGGCCGATTTGCACTTTCAGCCCTTTGAGCTGAACCCGCACATGGGGCCTGGCGGGCAAGACCTGGGTGAGCACCTGACTGAAAAGTACGGCTCCACGCCCGAACAACAAGCCCAAATTCGTCAGACCATTGCTGCGCGCGGGGCCGAGGTGGGTTTTACCTTTCACCCTGGAGGGCGCGGCCGGGTTTACAACACTTTTAATGCACACCGTTTGCTGCATTGGGCCGAAGGCCAGGGCGCGGGGGCGCAACATGCTCTGAAACAAGCCTTTTTGCAGGCCTACCAGGGCCGCGCTGAGTGCGTGGAAGACGCCGAGGTTTTGCTCGCGGGCGTGGCCGCAGCTGGCCTGGATGTGGCAGCCGCTCGCGAGGTGCTGGCCAGCGATGCCCACACTGCCGAAGTGCGCGAGCGCCAGCAGTTCTACACCCAGGCGGGCATCCGCTCGGTGCCTGCGGTCATCATCAACGACAAACATTTGATCTCGGGTGGCCAGCCGGTCGAGGTGTTCGAGCAGGCGCTGCGCCGCATCGCCACGGGCGAAGTGTCCTGAGACAAAAGCGATGACACCCAACGACCGCGTTCCTGCTGGTGTGCTGCGCCGCCTGGCTTTGGCCCGTTTGGGGGCGATGCTCGTTGCGCCTTGGCTGGCCAGTGCGTCAGGATTGGCTGGGGCGCAGACCATGCCCAGCGCCTCGCGGGCGCAATTGCTGGCCGTTTGGCGTCAAAGCGGCGGTGTGCTGTTGATCCGCCACGCGGCCACCGAGTCGGGCTTGGGCGATCCGCCGGGCTTTGTGATCGGCCAGTGCCGTACACAACGCAACCTGAGTGAGGCGGGCCGCCAAGCCTCGCGGGCCTTGGGGGCGTGGTTGCAGGGGCAGAACTTCAAGCCCGATGCTGTGCGCAGCAGCCAGTGGTGCCGCTGCCAGGACACGGCTCGGCTGGCTTTTGGCGGATACGAGGACTGGCCCGCGCTCAACAGCACCTTTGCCGGACAGGGCGATTCAGCCGCCCAGCAGCAGGCTTTGCGCGAGCGCTTGCAGGCGCTGCCTGCCGGGCGCACCGAAGTCTGGGTCACGCACCAGGTCATCATGACCGGCTTGACCGGAGCCTATCCGGGCCTGGGCGAGGGTTTTGTGGTGGACAGGCAAGCTCGCCTGCAGGCGCGTGGGGATTTGGCCGCATGAGCAAAGGGCATGTTTTGACGGTTTACTTTGATGGCTCTTGCCCCATGTGCCGACGCGAAATCGCGATCTACCGCCGCTTGCCGCAGGCAGCCAGCGTGGACTGGGTGGACGTGAGCAGCGGGGCCGAGTTGGGCGCGCTCAGTTGTGCGCAGGCCATGGCGCGTTTCCATGTGCGCGACCAACAGGGTCGCTTGTTCAGCGGTGCGGCAGCGTTTTCCCAAATGTGGCGCTTGTTTCCGGGCTGGCGTTGGCTGGGTTGGTTGTCGGCTTGGCAGCCCATGTCGTGGGTGTTTGAGGGGGCTTACCGTTTGTTTTTACCGCTGCGTCCGCGCTTGCAAAAGTGGGTGCGCCGCTGGTCTGTAGAGGAGAAAGCGTGATGAAGCTGCAGGGTGTTTCGGCTTGGGTGCGGATGGGTATCGCTGGGGTGTCCCTGCTGGGGATGCCATTGGCGCAGGCTCAAACCAGTCAGCTTTTATCAAAGAACGCGACCGACAGGGTGGCGCTGGGTCATTGGTCCATTGACCGCAGCGAAGTCACCATCGGCCAGTTTGAGCGCTATGTAAGGGCCACAGGCACCGTGACGCGTGCTGAAAAAGAGGGTGGCGGCTTCGAGTACGGCGCAGGCTGGGAGCGTCGCCCCGGCTGGTCTTGGCGCAAGCCCGATGGCATAGCCGCCAACCAGGATTTGCCCGCCGTGCATTTGGACTTTGCCGAGGCTCAGGCCTACTGCCGCTGGGCGGGAGGGCGTTTGCCATCGGGTGCCGAATGGCAAAGGGCAGGTTTTACTGAGCTGCGCGATGCGCCGCCTGCGCCTTGGGTGAAGGGCCGCACGTATCCATGGACCACAGGCGACAGCCCGCAAGGCGCCAACACCAGCGATGCCGACCCGTGGCCACGCGCCGCACCCGCCGGTGCCACGCGCCAAGGCGTGAACGGCTTGTACGACATGGGGGCCAACGTGTGGGAGTGGACCACCGATGCGCAGGGCAACCAAAGGCGTACCGTTGGCGGGTCTTGGTGGTACGGCGCATTCAACATGAAGGCCGATGTGCAGGCCTTTAAACCGGCTGATTTTTATGCGGTCTATATCGGCTTTCGCTGCGTGTACGACCTTCAGGCATCGAACACTGAAAAGTCCGTCTCCGCCCCTGTGACAGCGGGCAAGGCCCGTCCATGATGCATTCCCTGCCCGAGGGCTACCGCGCCCTCGTCATGGGCGCGAGTGGCGCCATTGGCAGAGCTTTGCTGCAGCACTTGCAAAGTGACCCGCGCTGCGCCTTGGCTCTTGGCGTGTCCAGGCAAAGCTCGCCTGGGCTGGATTTGCTCAGCGAGGCCAGCATCGCCGCTTGTGCTCAGGCCTTGGCCGAGCAGGGGCCGTTTCATCTGGTGCTGGACGCCACAGGCGCGCTCATGGTGAACGGGCGCGGCCCTGAAAAACGGCTGGACGAACTCGATGCCGCGCATTTGCTGGCCGCGCTGCAACTCAACGCCGTGGGGCCAGGCCTTTTGCTCAAGCATTTTGTGCCCTTGCTGGCATCCGGTCAGCGGGTGATTTGGGGCAAGTTGTCGGCCCGTGTGGGCAGCATCGAAGACAACCGCAAAGGCGGCTGGTATGGCTACCGGGCGGCCAAGGCGGCGCTGAACATGCTGCTGCAAACGGCGGCGATCGAGCTGGCCCGCCGCAGGCCGTTGGCGGTGGTGGCGGCCTTGCAGCCGGGCACGGTGCAGTCGTCCTTGAGTCAGCCTTTTGTGGGCGACGACGCCATTCGCCCCGAAGAGGCGGCTCAGCGTTTGCTGGCGGTGCTGGACGCCTTGCAGCCCACAGGGCGTGCGAAGTTTGTGGACCACCACGGGCAAAGCATCCCCTGGTAAGTCGCCCAGCCGCTGAGTCAGGGCACGCAGTTGCGAACGGCATTTCCAATCGATGCGGGCGAGATAGGCCCTGCGGTCACGATGGTGCAGGCAGTTGGGGCTAGGAAAACACAACCTCCAGGCACTGGGCTGTCTACTTTCTGGCCGAACTCCGTTTGTGCCTGTCCACAAAAGGCGGGGGCGTCTTTTCGCATGACCCAGTGCACATGGCTGGGCAGTTTTTTGCGCCAGTTCCAGCCCAACTCGCCCACCGAAGCGCCGAACTCGTAGCAGTCTGCGGGCTCGGTTGACTTGCCTGATGGACTGCTCGGCTCCTGTTTGGTGTCTACGCTGCACATGTGCGGCAAATTGGAAGCATGGGTCAAGGCGGGTTGTGCCAAAGCATACGGGGCCATCGCCAGCAGCGCCCCGCACACCCACAAGACACCGATTTTCGCAAGGTGTCGGGCGAGCAAAAGTGGACAGCACAAGTTGTTACGCGACATAAGACAGCACACGCTTGACCAGCAAGTTTCGGTTGAAGGGTTTGAGCATGCTCTCGTTCATGCCGCATGCTAGGCACCGGGCTAGTTCGTCCTTGTCCGCATTGGCCGTGAGCGCGATGATGGGGGTCGAGCGCTGAGGCTCGGGCAGTTCGGTGCGGATTTTTCGGGTAGCGGTCTGGCCATCCATTTCGGGCATCAGCAGGTCCATCAAGATCACATCAAAGCCCTCGCCGTCGCGCACGGTTTCAAAGGCTTTAAGGCCGTCTTCCACTTCGGTGACCCGTGCTTGGGGCAAGTGGCGGCGCAATTGAAGCGAAGCAATTTGGCGGTTCAAGGGGTTGTCATCGGCGATCAGGATGCGCACCGCTTTGTTGCTGGTGCTGTCTTCCTCGGGTGCGATTTGTGTGTGAGCCTGGGGCTGGCTGATCGGGCAGGGCAGCAGCACATGGAAGGTGGTGCCCATGCCGGGTTCGCTGTGCAAGCTGATGCTGCCGCCCATGGCTTCGACAAGGCCTTTGGTGATCGACAAGCCGAGCCCGTTGCCGCCAAAACGCCTGGCAATGCTGTTGTCGACCTGTGAGAAACTTTGAAACACACGGTGTTGCAAATCCGGCGCGATGCCCATACCCGTGTCGCGCACGTCCAGTCGCACCTGCACACGGCCCTCGCCATCGCCCGGCACAGGTTGGGCACTGCAGTGCAGCTCGATCTCTCCATGCGCGGTGAACTTGATGGCATTGCCCAACAAGTTGACCAGGATCTGCGTCAGTCGGTGGCTGTCGCCCTTGACCCATGTCGGGACGTTCGGGTCTATGCGCAGGCTGTAGCTCAGAGGTTTGGTTTCTGCCCGGCGCTTGAGCAACTGGAATGCGGTGTTCAGGGTTTCGGGCAGGTTGAACGGCTCTTGCACCACTTGAAGCCGACCGGCCTCCATCTGGGCGTGGTCCAGCAAGTCGTTGATGATGGTCAGCAGGTGCTCGCCCGATTTTTGGATATCCTCAATTTTGGTGCGCACCTCAGCGTCCAGTTTCTTGTCATGCTGGATCAGGTCTGCCAGACCCAAAATGGCGTTCATCGGGGTGCGTAACTCATGGCTGACCGAAGCGACGAACAGGTCTTTTTGTTGCTGCGTGTGCTGCAGGTTTTTGGTCAGTTGGCGCAACTGTCGTCTTTGTTGTTGGGTGCGTTGCATGCGCTCGTTGCGAACGCTGTTCAGGCGAAACAACAAGGCCAGTTGCAGGCCAAAAATCACAATGGCCATCATCAAATGCCAATGGAGCAGGTCCTGCGGCTTGATTTGCAAAGCCATCTCGCCGCCCAGCAGGGCGTACACATACAACCCCAAAATCAGCAGCCAGCCTGCCGCAAGACCCGCCAGGCGTGCAACCGGTTTGGGTGCCAGCACCGCTGGTAACGGTGCCAGGGCCAGCCAGCTGATGGTGGCCGAGTAGATGCCCCCTGTCAGCCAAGTGATGGCAAAGGCCTGTGTCAGTGTCAGCACCTGCAAGGCGGTGATCAGGCGGCCGAGCTGCACCCCGGCCATGCGCAAGCCCCCCAGCACCGCCATGGCCAGGATGCCCAACACGTTCGCCACCAAACCCGCATGGAACTGCAAGCCCCAGGACACCAAGGCAAAAGCGCCGTAACCAACGATCAGGATCAGCAAAAACGAATAGAACAGCCATTCGCGCTCGTTGTTCATCGGTTGAAGCCACCAGGCAGGTAAAACGCCAAACCCTGAAGGCTTTGGTGATGGATCAGTAGAGGAGGGTGTGGCTGATGTCATGGTCATTGAATGAACACCAAATACTACATTAAATTCAAGCAAGGCTACTCGGTGGGTTTGTGGTCAAGCTCTTCTGTCAGGCTGGAATGGGCAAGGCACAGTCCAGGGCCTTTTCAACGGTTTTTTTCAGGGCGTTCAATGGGAGTGCAAACGTGGTGGATTTTTGTGCTCATGACCTTTGTGGTGTCGGCCACGCCGCATCCAGGCCGATCGGCCAGTGGGCTTTCAGTTTGCGGTGTTGTTCATCACCTTCACCGCCATTGAAGTCAGCGGGTACCTGATCTCCGCCCTGTGCGCTCACAAGCTCTCGTGTTTTTTGCCACAAGGCCATGTGCTGAAAAACTACAACCGCATCACGGGTGCTGTGTTCATGGGTTTTGCCGTCTTGATGGCGGCCAGTCGTTGAGACAGGGGTTTGCGCTGGCTGGCGCTGGACAGGTTTACCCCCGTCAACTGTGCGCCAAGCTGTGGATAAGCCCATGAACAAGCCTTGAAAGCCGCATTTCTGTTGACTTGCCAGCGTCTGCTTCTTATTTGAGCAGGGGTGTCAGCCCAGCGCTTTGGCGATCTTGTGTCGCGGCACGGTGGGTTTGGGGCACTGGCCTTTGGGCAGCTCAAACCACTGGCGCACGTCGTTCTCCACCCCCACGCCGTGCATGAAGTTGTAGATGGCTTTTTTCAGGCCCTGGCCCAGCAGGTCGTGGTCCACGCCCGGCGGCATGGGCGTCGGGTCCACAAAGCCCACATCGTTTTTGGCAAAGGTGCCTTCGGGCAGGGGCAACAGCGTCACGCCATACGCCTCGGGGTTCAGACCCACAGGCGAGTGCACGGTGCAGACAAAGCGGTGGAAAAAACCGCTGTGGATGCAGCCGTTTTCAAACAACTGGCGCACGTACTCGAGCGCGTCCACCGTGTCTTGCACGGTCTGCGTCGGAAAGCCGTACATCAGGTAGGCGTGCACCAGCACGCCCGCGTCGGCAAAGCCTTTGGTCACTTGCGCCACCTGCTCGACCGAGACGCCTTTTTTCATGAGCTGCAGCAAACGGTCAGACGCGACTTCGAGCCCGCCTGACATGGCAATGCAGCCGCTTTGGGCCAACAAGTCGCACAGCTCGGGGGTGAAGGTTTTCTCAAATCGGATGTTGCCCCACCATGAAATTTGCACGCCTCGGCGCAACAGTTCTTCGGCCAAGGCCTTCAGGGCTTTGGGCGGTGCGGCCTCGTCCACAAAGTGAAATCCGGTTTGGCCCGTCTCGGCCACGATCTGCTCGATGCGGTCCACCAGGGTGCTGGCCTGCGCGGTTTCGTAGCGGCTGATGTAGTCCAGGCTCACGTCGCAAAAGCTGCATTTCTTCCAGTAGCAGCCGTGCGCCACGGTGAGTTTGTTCCAGCGTCCATCGCTCCACAGCCGGTTCATCGGGTTGAGCATGTCCAGCAGCGACAAATACTTGTGCAGTGGCAGGCCGTCCCAAGTGGCCGTGCCCACCTCTTCAAACGGGATATCGGGCTCTTGCAGGTTGATGTACTGGACTTGGCCTGCGTCGTTCTTGATGAAGGTGCGCTGCAGGCGTTGCATGCTGCGCTGGCCTTGCAGGTGCTCAATCAGGCTCAGCAGCGGCCGTTCGCCACCGTCGAGCGTGATGAAATCCACTTGGTCAAACACGCGGGCGTCTTTCAACTCGCGCAGTTCGGTGTTCACAAAGCCGCCGCCCAAGCCGATACGGATGTGGGGGTGCGCCCGCTTGATGCACTGGGCGATGCGAAACGCCGCATACACCGAGCCGGGGAAGGGCACCGACAGCAACACCAGCGTGGGCTGATGCCGCTCGATGGCCTGCAGTGCCAAGCGCTCCAGCGTGCTGTCGATCAAGTTGGGCGGTTCGGCCAAGGCCTCCGCCAGCGCGTCAAAACTGGGCTGGCTGGCGGCCAAGCGCTCGGCGTAGCGCACGAATTCAAAGCCTTCGTCTACCGCGTCGCGCAGCACATCGGCCAGGTCGTTCAGGTACAGCGTGGCCAAGTGCCGGGCGCGGTCGGTTTGGCCCAAAGCGCCAAAGGCCCAGCCAATCGGGTCGCCCGTGCCATCGTCCTCATACGCATCGAGTGCCGCAAAGCGAGGCCCTTCGGGCAAAAAGCCTCGGCCTGCGATGCGGTGGCTGAGCGTGCTGTCGCGGCCTTGCAGAAAAGCGATGACCGGGTCGATGCTGATGGCGTAGTCGTTGAAGTGATCGAGGAAAAAGTTGACCGGGCCCGAGCGAACTTCGACGGGCAAGGCCAGCGCGGCATCGCGTAAATCCGTCAGGCCTTGGCGGTTGAGCAAGGCCAGCACAGTGGCCAGCGCCAAATCCTCTTGCACCGCATCAAAACCCCGCGAACGCAAAAAACCCGTCAGGTAGGCCGTGGACGGGTAGGGCGTGTTGAGCTGCGTCATCGGCGGGATGAGGCTCAAGACTTTGAACGGGACGGGGCTGGGCATTCTGAAGTGTTTTCGAATCGGTGCCTGATTATCAACGGGCAGCGCCATCCCGGCACTCGGCCCCAGGGATGACCCACAAGGCCGCGTTAACATCCAGCAGGCCTTCCATCAGGCCCCCATATGCAACCGCCCGATTGATTTCTTTCAGAGAACGCCCTTGTCCGAAACGCCTTCCCATATTGCACCGTCCCTGTCGAGCTTGATGGTGCAAGCCTCGGCGCAAGAGAAACTCAGCCCCGCACAGCAGCGCTTCAACGACTTGCTGGCCCAGATCGAGCGGCTATCGGGGCAGATCCAGCGCCTGGAAGCGTGGTCTGACAAGCACCGTTATGCGCACATTCAGGCCCTGCGCGAGTCGGTGCAGCAGTCGCAGGTGCACCGCAAAAGCTTGCTGCTCTTTGTGCACGAGCGCCTGCAAAACGCAGACTTCACCGATCGGCAGCATCGCATGGCCCGGGGGTTGGTGCGGGGTTTGATCGCCCATTTGGCCGCCACCAAGGACCCACAGGTTCAGGCCCTGGTTGACCTGTATACGAGCGAAGAAGACGAACAAGAAGCCGCCGAGGAGCAGGCCGAAGCCGCGCAGCGTTTGCGCGAGCGCATCGAAGAAGCGCTGGGCCAACCGATTGAAAAACCTGGTCAGTACCAGACACCCGAAGAGATGATGGCTGCGGGCATGCGCCAGTGGCAACGCCAGCAGCAAGCCGATGAAGAGCGCAAAGCGGCCAAGCGTGCCGCCCGAAAAGCGCAAAAGCAAGAGCAAAAGAAAAGTGCTGCGGCAGAAAAAGGCGAAGTGCCCATTGCCCAGATGCGCGAGCTGGACGCCAAAAGTGCCATCCGCACGATCTTTCGGCAACTGGCAAGTAGCCTGCATCCTGACCGCGAGCCCGATGAACAAGAGCGCCTGCGCAAAACCGGCTTGATGAGCGAGGTCAACGCGGCTTATGAAAAAAACGACCTGACCACCCTGTTGCGCCTGCAAATGCAGGTGACCCAGCTCAACCCCCCAAACAAGGCAGGCACGCCACGCATGGCCGACGACCAACTGATCGCCATGTCTTTGCTGCTCAAGGAGCAGGTGGCCGCGCTCGCAGACGATCTGGATCAGTTGGAAAACCGCTTGAGCAGCGAGCTGTGTGTGCCGGTGCGCGCCGATGCCGATGAAGCCACGTTGAGTCAGTCACTGCAGCGTATCCAGGCCGACCAGCGGCACAGCGCCGACAGTCTGGCCGCCGACTTGCGCCGCATTCAAAGCGACGCAGAACTCAAGCGCTGGCTCAAGGAGCAGTGGCAGCTGGCTAAAGCCACTTCTGCATGAAGCTGGCTTGGCCCGCAGCGGGGTCGAGCGCGTAGGGCTCAAAGCCAAAGCCGAGGTAACTCTTCAAGGCCCGTGTGTTGCCCGTGAGCACTTCCAAGGTCAGCTTACAGCAGCCGCGACGCTGAGCGTGTTGCTCGGCCGCCGCCAGCAAAGCCTGACCCACCCCCGCACCCCGGTGGCCTGGCAGCACGGCGATGTCGTGGATGTTCATCAGGGGCTGCGCCTTGAAGGTCGAATAGCCCTCAATGCAGTTGACCAAGCCCACAGGCGCATCGTCCAGCCATGCGATGAAGCTGGCCGCGTCGGAGCGTGCGGCCAGGTCATCGCACAAGCGCGCTTTCACATCCTGCGCCAGTGCCTCGCCCCCACCCATCGGGTCTTGGGCATAAGCATCCAAAAGCATCACCAAGGCTTGGCGGTGCGTGGGGTTTTGGTAGTCAACGGGCAGGATGTGAAGTGGCATGGTCAGGCGGTGGCAGGGGTCATGAAAGACCGCACATTATCCTGCATGGCAGCCATCACATGGCCCGCCAATTGGTGTGCCGTGATGGCGCTCAGCGTCCAGCCCAGGTGGCCGTGGCCGGTGTTGTAGAACACATTGGCCTTTTTGCCTGCACCCACCCGTGGCAGCATGTTCGGCATCATGGGGCGCAGGCCCGCCCAAGGCACCACCTTGCGGGTGTCGATGCCAGGGAAGCACTGGTTGACCCACTGAATCAGCGGCTGGATGCGGTCAGCGCGGATGTCCAGGTTGATGCCGTTGAATTCGGCCGTGCCCGCCACGCGGAACCGGTCATCGCCAAAGCGGCTGGTGACCAGCTTGGTCTCGTCATCGAGCAGGCTAACTTGCGGCGCAGCAGCCTGGCTGGCGCCGTCGGGCAGGTTGACGGTGATCGAGTAGCCCTTGACGGGGTAGATGTTCAGGCGGTCACCCAACTGCGCCGCCAGGCGGCGGCCATGCACGCCGGCACAAATCACGATGCCGTCAAAGGTCAGCGAGTCGGTATCACCGGCATGCCTGACCTGCACAAAAGTGCTTTGACCGTTGGCGGCCACGCTCAGGACTTCGTGTTCGTTCAGGATCTTGACGCCCAAGCGCTCGCAAGCCTTGGCAAAGCCGTAGGTGAATTTGTGGATGTCGCCCGTCGAGTCGCTCTCGGTGAAATAACCACCGTAGTAATCGCCGTGCAGGGTGGGCTCGATGGCTTTGATTTCTTCGGGTGTCACCGCGCGGCGGGGCAAGCCGCCTTGGGCCAGCAGCTTGGAGACTTGTCCGGCATGGTCAAAGCCTTTTTTGTCGCGGTAAAAATGCAGAATGCCCTCGCGCTTGTGGTCGAACTCGATGCCTTCGGCCTTGGCCCAGGCAAAGTGGTGCTCGCGCGATTCGATGGCCAGTTGGGCAGTAGCGATGGTGTTCTCGCGGTACTTGGGCATGGCGGCCATGAACTCGGCCATCCAGCTGAATTTCTGCCAGGTGGGGGTGGGGTTCATGAGCAGGGGGGCATCGCTTTTGAACATCCACTTCAGGCCCTTGATGATGGTCGAGGGGTGGGTCCAGACTTCGGCGTTGGAGGCCGAGAGTTGACCGCCGTTGGCATAAGACGTTTCCATGCCGGGGTAGCGGTTTTTCTCGATCAGGGTGACGTCAAAACCTTGTTGAACCAGGGCATACGCGGAGGTGACGCCCGTGATGCCGCCACCGATGACAACCATGTGCTTTTTCATGAAGCTTTTCTCTCTTGGATTCGTCTCAAACAAGTGGACACACCGCGCACCGGATGTGCGTGGCATGACCCCCTCTGTTTGAAACCTGAGAGATTCACCTCGGCTGAGGTTTGCTCCTGCGGTGGTCCCGGGTGACGAACCCGGGTCGCTCTTCAGAGTGTGTGGCGCTGGGAGCGCCGTTTCGCATCGGTCCTTTTGCCTGAGAGTTTCCGGGGTGGTTGCTCCTTCGGCGCTGCACGGGGCTTGTTCAAGCGGTGCAGGCTCTCCCGACGCGAAATGGGATTGTAGGTGATGGGTCCTGTTCTGAGTGAAGTTTTTCTTGACTGAAAGGGTCAATCAGGCCGCGTACTCGCCCACCGGAATGCAGCTGCAAAACAGGTTGCGGTCGCCATACACGTTGTCCACCCGGCCCACCTGCGGCCAGTACTTCACGCTCCCCGGCACGCGCTGGTCTTGGGCGGCGCCGACTTCGCGGCTGTAGGGGCGGGCCCATTCGCTGCCCAGCAGGCTGTCGGCGGTGTGGGGCGCGTGTTTCAGCGGGTTGTTGTCTTGTGGCCAGGCTCCGGTTTCGACTTGGCGGATTTCTTCGCGGATGGCGATCATGGCGTCGATGAAGCGGTCAATTTCTTCCAAGGTTTCACTCTCGGTGGGCTCGACCATCAAAGTGTTGGCTACCGGGAAGCTCAGCGTGGGCGCGTGAAAGCCGTAGTCCATCAATCGCTTGGCCACGTCTTCGGCCATCACCCCGCAGGTTTCCTTGAAGTGGCGCAGGTCCAGGATGCACTCGTGGGCCACATGGCCGTTGTCACTGGCGTACAGCGTGGGGTAGTGGGCGCTGAGGCGCTTGCTGATGTAGTTGGCCGCCAAAATCGCCGCTTCGGTGGCGTGCTTCAGACCCTCGGCGCCCATCATGCGGCAGTACATCCAGCTGATGGGTAGCACGGCGGCATTGCCCAAGGGTGCAGCACTGACCGCACCCACGCCGTTGACCGGCACGCCGCCTGTGGCGTGGCCTGGCAGGTAAGGCACCAGGTCTTCGACCACGCACACAGGGCCGACACCGGGGCCGCCACCGCCGTGTGGGATGCAGAAGGTTTTGTGCAGGTTCAGGTGGCTCACATCGCCGCCAAATTCACCCGGTGCGGCCACGCCCACCAGGGCGTTCATGTTCGCGCCGTCCACGTACACGCGGCCGCCGTGCTGGTGCACCAGCTCGCAAAGCTGCTTGACTTGGGTTTCGAACACGCCGTGTGTGCTGGGGTAGGTGATCATCACCGCAGCCAGGTTGGCGCTGTGCTGCTCACACTTGGCTTGCAGGTCGGCCATGTCCACGTTGCCGTTTTCATCGCACTTGGTCACCACCACTTGCATGCCCACCATCTGGGCGCTGGCGGGGTTGGTGCCGTGGGCGCTGGACGGGATCAGGCAGATGTTGCGGTGACCCTGGCCGTGCGCGCGGTGGTAGGCCTGAATGACCAGCAGACCCGCGTATTCGCCCTGACTGCCCGCGTTGGGCTGCAGGCTGATGCCCTTGTAGCCGGTGGCTTGGCACAGCCAGTCGCGCAGCTGCTGGTCCAGCAGTTGGTAGCCCGCCAGTTGGTCGGTGGGTGCAAAGGGGTGCACATGGGCAAACTCGGGCCAAGTGATGGGGATCATCTCGCTGGTGGCGTTGAGCTTCATGGTGCAGCTGCCCAGCGGGATCATGCTGCGGTCCAGAGCCAGGTCTTTGTCGGACAGCTGGCGGATGTAGCGCAGCATGCCGGTCTCGGAGTGGTAGCGGTTGAACACCGGGTGCGTGAGGAAGGCGCTGGTGCGCTGCAGCTCGGCCGGAATCAGGGGCTCGACGCCTTTTTCAAATGCATCGAAGTTGGGCAGAATTTGGCTCGGGGTGGCTGATTCGGCGGCGAACACCTGCCACAGGGCATGGATGTCCTCGCGCGTGGTGGTTTCGTCCAGCGAGATGGACACGCTTTTGTCGCAAGCTTTGCGCAAGTTCATGCCTGCTTCCCGAGCGCGTTCGATGAGCGGGGCCGAGGATTCGCCAATGGCGATCCACACCGTGTCAAAAGCGGTCTCTTTGCGCAGCTTGAAGCCCAGGTTTTGCAGGCCTTGCGCGAAGATCGCGGTGTAAGTCGCCACGCGGCGGGCGATGCGCTTCAAGCCCTCGGGGCCGTGGTACACGGCGTACATGCTGGCCACCACGGCGGGCAGGACCTGCGCAGTGCAGATGTTGCTGGTGGCTTTTTCGCGACGGATGTGTTGCTCGCGAGTCTGCAGGGACAGGCGGTAGGCGGGTTTGCCATGCACGTCCACGCTCACACCCACCAGGCGGCCTGGCAAGGAGCGCTTGTATTCGTCGCGGCAGGCCATGAAGGCGGCATGCGGCCCGCCTGCACCCATGGGCATGCCAAAGCGCTGTGTGCTCCCCACCACGATGTCGGCGCCCATCTCGCCCGGAGGCTTGAGCAGCGTGAGCGCCAGCAGGTCGGCGGCCACGATGAAGGCGGCCGACTGCGCGTGGCTTTGCGCGGCATAGCCGCTGAGGTCTTCCACCAGCCCGGTGCTGCAGGGGTACTGCACCAGCGAGGCGAAGTGTTCGGCGTTCAGTGCAGCGGTAAAGGCGTCGGCGCTCTGCGGCACCAGCACCTCAATGCCCAGCGGTTGGGCGCGCGTTTGGATCACCTCAATGGTTTGTGGATGGCAAGCGCGTGAGACCAGAAAGACTTTGCTTTTGCTCTTGACCGTGCGCATCGCCAAGGTCATGGCCTCAGCGGCGGCCGTTGCCTCGTCGAGCATGGAGGCGTTGGCGATGTCCATCGCCGTCAGGTCGGTCACCATGGTCTGGAAGTTGACCAATGCTTCCATGCGGCCTTGCGAAATCTCGGCCTGGTAGGGCGTGTAGGCGGTGTACCAGGCGGGGTTTTCCAAGATGTTGCGCAAGATCACGCCGGGCGTGTGTGTACCGTAATAACCTTGGCCGATGAAACTCTTGAGCAACTGGTTTTGCTGCGCCATGCTTTTGAGCTCGGCCAGCGCCGCTGCCTCGGTCACCGGTGCGGGCAAGTCCATGGCCTGGGCGCGGGCGATGCTGCGCGGCACGACGGACTCGATCAGGGCGCGACGCGAAGCCTCACCGATCACGCCCAGCATGTGCTGTTCGTCGGCACCGCTGATGCCGATGTGGCGGGCGATGAATTCGGACGGGTTTTCGAGCTCGCCCAAGGGCTTGAGGGTGGACATCAGCATGCGTGGCTCCGGTTAAAACATTCGGCAAGTGGCACGTCATGCCATTTGCCCAAGGTTCTGTAAAGGTAAGAAGTGTTTTGTGCTTTTGTCATGCCCGACTTGATCGGGCATCCATGTCTTCAAATGTGTGCAATGGTGCCCTTGCGAAGATGGACCCCGGATCGAGTCCGGGGTGATAAAACACAAAAACCATTCATTCAGTCATCGGTGAACAGGTCAATCAGCTTGCGGAAAACGCTTTGTAAGCGGTCTCGTCCAGCAGGGCATCGGTCTGTGCCGGGTTTGACAGCTTGACCTTGAAGAACCAACCTTTGCCCAGCGGGTCGGTGTTGGCCAGCGAGGGGTCGCCGCGCAGTTCTTCATTCACTTCAGTGACTTCGCCGTCCACGGGCATGTAGACGTCGGCAGCGGCCTTGACCGACTCGACCACGCCAGCGACTTCTTTGGCCGCAAAAGACTTGCCGACTTCGGGCAAGTCCACAAACACCACATCGCCCAGCGCATCCTGCGCGTGGTGGGTGATGCCCACGACAGCGGTGTCGCCGTCAATTTGCAACCATTCGTGGTCTTCGGTGTACTTGATCATGAGGGGGCTCCTTGAGAATGAGGTTCGGGTTGTTAAATTGGGGTCA
>JAIXOZ010000001.1 GCA_027486495.1 Comamonadaceae bacterium
ACCACAAAAGCGTGGTCAGTCGAGTGACCAATGCCCAGGGGGGAGACGTCGGACTGTGCGTAACTGAGCCGGGTGTAAGAGTGCGGGTAAATCGTCAGCATCGAAGCGGGGGAATACAGGATGTGTGCGCCGTCAGCCGCCGCAGACTTCAAGGTGGTGACGCCGATTTGTCCGCCTGCGCCGGGTTTGTTGTCCACGATGACGTTGTTCGCGTAAGTGCCGCGCAGCTTTTCAGCGATCCGGCGAGCAAACGCATCGGTCGTGCCACCGGGCGGAAAGCCCACGATGATGCGCAGATTTTCCAGGCGAGTTTGCGCAAAGTTGGGCAAATGGGCCAAGCCCAGCATGCTGGCAGCAGCGCCTTGCATGAATTGGCGACGGGTGCTCATGGATCGGAACTCCTTAAGTCGTGGAATGGATAGAAAACCTCGAGATTGAAGCACTTCAAGGCGCAGGTCCACAGAGGGTATTCACCGATCGTGTTGGCTTTTTACAAGGTCACTGGCGCCATATCACCTTGGACCATGGGTGCACACAGGGCCACATTTCTTGATCTCGGCTTTCAGGTGGTCGTCATGGCCAATGGTCATTATCTTGTCGGTCGATGGAATGTCTAAGCTGAGTTCGCCCAAGCGTTGAACGAACGATGGCTGGGTCAGGCAGCATGCATGGCGGTGTTGATTTGGGTCAGCACCAGGGCCGTCGTGCCTTTGGGGTCGAACGTGCGAATTTTGTGCCTAGGACATTGCCCCCAGCGGTAAAGGACACGACCCAGCTGATCGAAAAACGCTCAGCCGGGTCTGGGAGCCGGATTGTGGACAGATGACACCAACGTTTGAATGCGCGTGATGCGATGGTGGAACTGTTCAACCCAACCATAGATCCGGCCAACGAGCAAGAGCTGCTCTTTGATGCGTACTTCAGCGAGATGGAAGCTTGCGCGAGGCTTGAGCAGGTCATAAAAGTCTTGTTCACAAAGATCGCAAGCATGAACACGAACGCGGTGCAGTCAATTGAAGCAACATGCGCCGCAGCAACGCGTGTTCGTGCCGACTGGTGCACGATTTGTGAGCCCAGAGTTGTGCGTCAGCACACATATCGACAAAAACAGACATTTACTTTTGATGCGCCTCAAAGGCAGGTATTTGGTGGCCAGCGCTCTGTGGCGATTTGATTTGAGACAAATGCATGAGGGCTGTGAACCATTCCAATGAAATGGAGAGATTTTTCTCTCGTTCATAAGGAATGACAACATGAAAAAACACATTGTGATGGCGGCAATTTTGGCTGCAGGTTCGGTGACCGGTGCTTATGCCCAGGCACCTGGAGAGAGCCCCTGGATGGTTCGCGTGCGATCCGTGCACCTGGACAGCAGCAACAAGGACTCAACACCCTTCGGCTTGTCGATCAACAACAAGACTTTTGGCGAGGTGGATGTCACCTACTTCATGAGCCCCAATCTGGCTGCGGAACTGGTCTTGACCACCCCACAAAAGCAAACGGTTTATTCCAATGGCGAAGAGATTGGTTCTTTCAAGCATTTGCCGCCGAGCTTGCTGATGCAATACCACTTCACCGATTTGCAGGGCATCAAGCCTTATCTGGGTGCGGGTATCAATTACACGCGTTTGAGCGACGTGTCCTTGCCTGCGGGGGTAAGTGTGGACAGTCACAGCTGGGGTTGGGCCCTTCAAGCCGGATTGGACATTCCATTGGATCGCAATTGGTCCATCAACCTGGATGTGAAGAAGGCGTACATCCGCAGTGATGTCTATGTGGAGGGCAGCAGCATCGGTCGTTTGAAGGTGGACCCCATTTTGTACGCAGTCGGTTTGGGTTACCGTTTTTAAGTTCAGATGATGCAGTTTGCGACCGAGTCGATGGCTCGGGTTCGCAAGCGCGGCATCACGAGATGGGGGATGGATAATTCATGGATGATTGATCGCCTCAAGCTTTATCTGGACCTGATTCGTTGGAACCGGCCTGCCGGTTGGTTGTTGTTGCTGTGGCCCACTTTGTCGGCTTTGTGGATGGCTGCAGATGGCTTTCCAGGATGGCATTTGGTGGCGGTGTTCACGCTGGGCACCATTTTGATGCGCAGCGCGGGTTGTTGCGTCAACGATGTGGCCGATCGAGAGTTTGACAAACACGTCAAGCGCACCGCGCAAAGACCGGTGACCAGCGGGCGTTTGGGCGTCAAAGAGGCGCTGGGCTTGGGGGTGGTTCTGGCTTTGCTGGCTTTTGTGTTGGTGCTCAGCACCAACCGCACGACGGTGGCTTGGTCATTTGCGGCTTTGGCCGTGACCGTGGTTTATCCCTACGCCAAACGTTTTGTGTCCATGCCACAAGCGGTATTGGGGGTGGCCTTTAGTTTTGGGATTCCGATGGCTTTTGCTGCCGTTCAAAGCCAAGTGCCGGTTTTGGCTTGGGGTTTGCTGCTGGGTAATCTGTTCTGGGTGTTGGCCTATGACACCGAATACGCCATGGTGGACCGCGATGACGATCTGAAGATTGGCATGAAAACTTCAGCCATCACCCTGGGTCAATGGGATGTGGCTGCCATCGCGGGTTTCTATGCAGCCTTTTTGACCATCTGGGCGTTGCTGCTGGATGCACCCTTGCGCGGCGTTTGGCTGTGGCTGGGCTTGGCGGGAGCGGCCGCGCAGGCGATGTGGCATGTCTGGTTAATCAAGGACCGCAGCCGTGCGGGTTGCTTCAAGGCCTTCAGGTTAAACCACTGGGTTGGTTTCAGCGTGTTTGCGGGCCTGGTCTTGTCTTACACCTGATGTCCAGCGCCAAAAGATGGGCGTGACCCGCGTTCAGGCCTTGCCAAATTCATCGCCCAACTCGCGGGCGCGTTGCTCAGCCATCTGCATGGCCTTGATAAAAGCGGGCTTGATCCCGGCCGCTTCCATGGCGGTGAGGGCCGCATAAGTGGTGCCGCCCTTGGAGGTCACCCTCTGGCGCAGCACCTCGGGTGATTCAGTGGAAGCCGCAGCCAGGCCAGAAGCGCCCGAAAACGTGGCCACCGCCAGTTGATAAGCTTGCTTGGCGCTCAGACCCATGCCCACGCCTGCTTCGGTCATGGCTTCGAGGAAATAAAACACATAGGCCGGGCCGGAGCCCGATAAGGCGGTTACAGCGTCCAGTTGCGACTCCTGCTGCACCCAGATGAATTGTCCTGTGGTGGCTATGACCTGCTCGACCAGCGTCTGGTCTGCAGGGGTGACCGATGGGCAGGCAAACAAGCCAGTGATGCCTTGGCCCACCAATGCAGGTGTGTTGGGCATGCAGCGCACCACCCGATCGGTGTCGACCCAGCGGCCAATGCTGTCGGTGCGGATGCCTGCAGCCACAGACAGGTGCAAGGCATTGCGGGTGTGGGGCATGACGGGAGCAGCCGCTTCGCTGAAGACTTGCGGTTTGACCGCCCAGACCACCAAGTCTGCCCGAGCCAGCTCAGGCCCTGCTGCGGGCAAGGCGTTGATGCCAAAGTCCTTGAGCAGTTTGGCGGCGGTGTCGGCAAATGGTTCGACCACGGTGAATTGATCGGGCCGCATGCCCTGACGAATCAGACCGCCAATGATGGCGCTGGCCATGTTTCCGCCGCCGATAAAGGCCATGTGGTTTGAAAAAGAAGTCATGGTGCCATGTCTCGTAAGTGTCATTGCTCAAAGATTGATCGGGCAATTGTCGCTGTTTGTGAAAGCGGCTTTGCGTTAATCTTGTGGGCATGGATTACATGCTTTCAATTGACCAAGGCACCACCAGCTCTCGGGCGGTTGTGTTTGACCGTGCTGGCCAGGTGGTGGCCATGGCACAACGCGAATTCACCCAGTATTTTCCCCGCCCGGGATGGGTGGAGCACGATGCGAACGAGATCTGGCAAACCCAGTTGGCTGTTCTGCGCGAGGTGCTGGGGCAGGCAGACATCACCGCCCGCCAAGTGCGGGCCATGGGCATCACCAACCAGCGTGAAACCACCGTGCTGTGGGACCGCCAAACGGGTGAGACGGTGGCCCCGGCCATCGTCTGGCAGGATCGGCGCACCGTCGGTTTATGCGAGTCTCTGCGTGCGGCAGGCCACAGCCCGGTGATTGCCGCCAAAACCGGTTTGGTGCTCGATGCTTATTTTTCAGGGACCAAGCTGGCATGGTTGTTGGACCATGTTCCGCGGGCCCGGGCGCGGGCTGAGCAGGGCGAATTGGCCTTCGGCACGGTGGATACGTGGCTGCTTTGGCAGTTGACGGGGGGGCGCGTTCACGCCACAGAGCCCAGCAATGCCTCGCGCACCCTGCTTTTCAACCTGAAAACCGGCAGCTGGGACGAGGACATGCTCAAACTGCTGAACATTCCACCAGCGGTGTTGCCCAAGATCTTGCCCTCATGTGGTGTTGTAGCGCAAACCGAAGCCCACATTTTGGGGAGCAGCGTGCCGGTGGCAGGATGGGCGGGCGATCAGCAGGCGGCCTTGTTCGGTCAGGCATGCTTTGCACCCGGCATGGCCAAAAATACGTATGGCACAGGTTGCTTTATGTTGATGAACACAGGCGATCAGCCCGTGGCCAGTCAACACCAACTGCTCAGCACCGTGGCCTGGCAAGGCCCGTGCACGGCACAGCGCTCCATGGCCTATGCCTTGGAAGGCTCTGTTTTCATGGCCGGAGCCACGGTGCAATGGCTGCGCGATGGTTTGCAGATCATCGACAACGCGGCCCAGGTTGAATCTTTGGCGGCCAGCGTGCAAGACACGGGAGACGTCTTTTTGGTACCCGCTTTTGCCGGATTGGGAACCCCCGACTGGGATGGCCAAGCCAGGGGTACCTTGGTCGGCATGACCCGGGGGACAGGACGGGCGCACATTGCCAGAGCCGCCTTGGAGGCCATTGCCTTGCAAACCGCCGATGTGTTTCGGGCCATGAGCGCCGACAGTGGTTTGGCGTTGACAGAGCTGCGCGTAGACGGTGGTGCCAGCAAAAACGATCTGTTGATGCAGATACAGGCGAATGTGCTGGGCGTGCCGGTGGTGCGCAGCCGCATCAGTGAGACAACGGCCCTCGGAGTGGCTTATCTGGCAGGGTTGGCCTCAGGTTATTGGTCAAGTGCAGAGGAATTGTCTGCCCAGTGGCAAGAGGAGCGCCGATTTTTGCCGCAATGGCAAGAATCGCAACGGGCAGCCCATGTGGCACGTTGGCGAGAAGCTGTTGCCCGTTCACGGGCCTGGGCCCAAAGCTGAAGCCAAGCTAAGGACGAGCACTGTCAGGACGGGCGCTCGCGCTCAAAACGAGTAAAGCTGTGCACAAGATAAAAAAATTTCTCAATGCACTTGCAAGCAGCATTTTTTACAGGCATAATCGTGGGCTTCGCCTTGCAAAAGGCGCAGGTATCTGCCCAAACTGAAGCCCAGCGAGTGGTTTGCTGTGTGAATGACGGGTCCAAGACTGATTCTTATTTGTTGGCTTTTGGGCTGGCAGGTAAAGAATACAAGTTGGGAACAAAGAAATGATCCAGACAGAAACTCGGTTGGATGTGGCCGACAACACCGGCGCTAAGTCCGTGCTGTGCATTAAGGTGCTCGGCGGGTCCAAGCGTCGCTATGCAAGTGTTGGCGACATCATCAAAGTGAGCATCAAAGAAGCTGCCCCGCGTGGTCGCGTCAAAAAAGGCGAGATCTACAGTGCGGTGGTGGTTCGTACGGCCAAGGGCATACGCCGTGGCGATGGCTCCCTCATTAAATTCGATGGCAACGCTGCAGTGTTGCTGAACGCCAAGTTGGAGCCCATCGGCACCCGCATCTTCGGCCCGGTCACGCGTGAACTGCGTACCGAGAAGTTCATGAAGATCGTGTCCTTGGCTCCTGAAGTACTGTAAGGACGCGCCATGAACAAGATTCGCACAGGCGACGAAGTCATCGTCATCACAGGTCGTGACAAGGGCAAGCGCGGCAAAGTGTCGTCGCGCGCCAGCGACTCGCACCTGCTGATTGACGGCATCAACATCGTCAAAAAGCACGCCAAGCCAAACCCCATGAAGGGCACAACTGGCGGCATCATCGAAAAGGCCATGCCGATTCACCAATCCAATGTGGCGATTTTCAACGCCGCAAGCGGTAAGGCAGATCGCGTAGGCATCAAGTTGCAGGCTGACGGCAAACGCGTTCGCGTTTACAAGTCCAGCGGCGAAGAAATCAAGGTGGCATGAGCATGGCACGTTTGCAACAACTCTTCCGCGAGAAAATCGCTGCTGACCTGACAGCCAAATTTGGCTACACGTCGCCCATGCAGGTGCCTCGCATCACCAAGATCACCCTGAACATGGGTGTGTCTGAGGCGGTGGCTGACAAAAAAGTCATGGACCACGCAGTGAGCGATCTGACCAAGATTGCAGGCCAAAAACCTGTCGTCACCAAGGCCAAGAAAGCGATTGCCGGCTTCAAGATCCGTGAGCAGCAGCCCATCGGTTGCATGGTCACCCTGCGCGGCGTGCAGATGTATGAATTCCTGGACCGTTTCGTCACCGTGGCATTGCCCCGAGTGCGTGACTTCCGTGGTATTTCTGGTCGCGCCTTCGATGGCCGTGGCAACTACAACATCGGCGTCAAAGAGCAGATCATTTTCCCTGAGATTGAGTACGACAAGGTCGATGCCTTGCGCGGTCTCAACATCAGCATCACCACCACGGCCAAGTCTGACGAAGAGTGCAAAGCGCTCTTGGCAGCTTTCCGCTTCCCCTTCAAGAACTGAGGTGCCACGTGGCTAAAGTAGCTTTGATCGAGCGCGAGCTCAAGCGTGAAAAACTGGCAGCCAAATTCGCGAAGAAATACGCGGAATTGAAGGCCGTTGCCAATGATTTCAAGCGCAGCGATGAAGAGCGCGCAGCTGCCCGTCTGGGCCTGCAAAAGCTTCCGCGCAACGCCAACCCGACCCGTCAACGTAACCGCTGTGAAATCACCGGTCGCCCACGCGGTACGTTCCGTCAATTTGGTCTGGGTCGCGCCAAGATCCGTGAAATGGCCTTTGCTGGTCATATCCCGGGTGTGACCAAGGCCAGCTGGTAATCGGCAGGAGATAACAACATGAGCATGAGTGATCCTATTGCCGATCTGTTGACCCGCATTCGCAACGCACAAATGGTGGCCAAGGCTGCTGTGATGGTGCCTTCATCCAAAGTGAAGGTGGCCATTGCCCAAGTGCTCAAGGATGAAGGCTACATTGACGGCTTCCAAGTCAAAACAGAAGACGGAAAGGCCGTCCTCGAAATCGCCCTGAAGTACTACGCCGGTCGTCCAGTGATTGAGCGCATCGAGCGCGTGAGCCGTCCTGGCCTGCGTGTGTACAAAGGCCGTGATGCCATCCCACAAGTCCAAAATGGCTTGGGCGTCGCCATTGTCACCACGCCACAAGGTGTGATGACCGACCGCAAAGCGCGCGCAGCCGGTGTCGGCGGCGAAGTGCTGTGCTACGTCGCTTAAAGGCAGGAGAGACTAAATGTCCCGAGTAGGAAAAATGCCTGTGACCATCCCCGCTGGTGTGGATGTGTCCGTCAATGCAACACAAATCAGTGTGAAAGGTACGGGTGGTCAATTGTCCATCTCCGCCAACATGCTGGTCACAGTGAACAATGAAGGCGGCAAACTGAGCTTTGCCCCTGCCAATGATTCACGCGAAGCCAATGCCATGAGCGGCACCATGCGTCAGCTGGTGAACAACATGGTGACAGGTGTGACCAAGGGCTTCGAAAAGAAGCTTAACTTGGTTGGCGTGGGTTACAAAGCGGCTGCCTCTGGTGCCAAATTGAACCTGGCCGTGGGTTATTCCCATCCCGTCAACATCGATATGCCTGCGGGCATCACGGTGGCCACTCCGACCGCGACCGAAATCGTGATTAAGGGAGCTGACCGTCAACGTGTTGGCCAAATTGCTGCTGAGATCCGTGCTGTTCGCCCACCCGAGCCTTACAAGGGCAAGGGCATCCGTTATTCGGATGAGAAGATCACGATCAAAGAGACCAAGAAGAAATAAGGAGCTGCATCATGTTGACCAAGAAAGAGCAGCGTCTGCGTCGAGCACGCCAAACACGCATCCGCATTGCCCAGCAAGGCGTGGCGCGTTTGACTGTGAGCCGCACCAATTTGCACATCTACGCCAGCGTCATTTCTGGCTGCGGCACCAAAGTATTGGCCAGTGCCTCTACTGCCGAAGCCGAAGTGCGCACAGCACTGGGTGCAGCAGGCAAAGGCGGCAATGCCGCTGCAGCCACCGTCATCGGCAAGCGAATTGCTGAAAAAGCAAAAGCTGCTGGCGTTGAGAAGGTCGCTTTCGACCGCGCAGGTTTTGCTTACCACGGTCGTGTCAAGGCTTTGGCCGAAGCAGCCCGTGAAGCAGGTCTGCAGTTCTAAACGGATCGGAGTTACAAATGGCTAAATTTACAGCAAAACCGCAGAGCGACGGACCAGAAGACGGTCTGCGCGAGAAGATGATCGCGGTCAACCGCGTGACCAAAGTGGTCAAAGGCGGCCGTATCCTCGGTTTCGCAGCACTGACAGTGGTCGGCGATGGCGATGGCAAAGTGGGCATGGGCAAAGGCAAGTCGAAAGAAGTGCCAGCAGCTGTGCAAAAAGCGATGGAAGAAGCCCGTCGTAACCTGGCTAAAGTCCACCTCAAAAATGGCACGATTCACCACGCCGTGAACGGTCACCATGGCGCTGCACGCGTGATGATGGCACCAGCCCCCAAAGGTACCGGCATCATTGCTGGCGGTCCTATGCGCGCTGTGTTCGAAGTGGTGGGTATCACCGACATCGTGGCCAAGAGCCACGGGTCGTCCAACCCTTACAACATGGTTCGTGCCACTTTGGACGCTTTGTCCAATTGCACAACAGCCTCCAACGTGGCTGCCAAGCGCGGCAAGTCGGTTGAAGAGCTGTTCGGCTGAACCGGAGATCGAACATGACGACACAATCAACCGTGAAAGTCCAACTGGTTCGCAGCCCGATTGGCACCAAAGTTTCGCACCGAGCCACTGTACGTGGTTTGGGTCTGCGCAAGCTGAACTCTGTGAGCGAGTTGCAAGACACGCCTGCAGTGCGCGGCATGATCAACAAGATCAGTTACCTGGTCAAAGTTCTCTAAGAGGCCGATGATGGAACTCAATAGCATCAAGCCCGCAGAAGGCTCCAAGCACGCACCACGCCGAGTCGGTCGTGGTATTGGCTCCGGCCTGGGCAAAACTGCAGGTCGCGGTCACAAAGGTCAAAAGTCACGTTCAGGCGGCTACCACAAGGTGGGTTTCGAAGGCGGTCAAATGCCTTTGCAGCGTCGTCTGCCCAAGCGCGGTTTTAAATCGCAGACTCTCAAATACAACGCTGAGATCACCTTGACCACGCTGTCGCGTCTGGACATGGCTGAAGTCGATGTTTTGTCTTTGAAGCAAGCCGGTCTGGTGGCACACATGGCCAAAGTGGTCAAAGTCATCAACACAGGTGAGTTGACCAGAGCCGTCAAGCTGACAGGCATTGGCGCAACAGCAGGTGCCAAGGCAGCGATTGAAGCTGCCGGTGGCTCCGTGGCCTGAACCTTGATGGACGAGACACAACGTGGCAACCAACGCTAATCAAACAGCCAAAGCAGGCAAGTACGGTGACTTGCGTCGTCGACTGGTCTTCCTGTTGTTGGCGTTGGTGGTTTACCGTATCGGTGCACACATCCCAGTGCCTGGAATTGATCCTGATCAGCTCAAGCAGCTCTTCAACGGTCAACAAGGCGGCATCTTGAACTTGTTCAACATGTTTTCGGGTGGTGCTCTGTCACGCTTCACCATTTTTGCTTTGGGCATCATGCCCTATATTTCTGCATCAATTGTGATGCAGCTGATGACTTACGTGGTCCCCACGTTTGAGCAAATGAAGAAGGAAGGCGAAGCAGGTCGACGCAAGATTACCCAATACACACGTTTTGGTGCCTTGGGTTTGGCCCTGTTCCAGTCTTTTGGCATTGCCGTGGCCTTGGAAGCTTCGGCCGGCCTTGTGATCAATCCAGGTATGGGTTTCCGAATGACCGCAGTGGTCAGTTTGACAGCGGGTGCCATGTTCTTAATGTGGTTGGGTGAGCAAATCACCGAACGCGGATTGGGCAATGGCATTTCGATTCTGATATTCGCTGGTATTGCCGCAGGATTGCCCAGTGCTTTGGGTGGTTTGTTTGAACTTGTTCGCACAGGTGCGATGAACCCTTTGATATCGATGTTGATCATTGTGGTTGTGGCTTTGGTCACTTACTTCGTGGTGTTCGTCGAGCGTGGACAGCGGAAGATTTTGGTGAATTACGCACGCCGTCAGGTGGGTAACAAGGTGTATGGCGGTCAATCGTCACACTTGCCGCTCAAGCTGAACATGGCTGGTGTGATTCCCCCGATCTTTGCATCTTCGATCATTCTCTTGCCGGCCACTTTGATTGGATGGTTCAGTTCTGGAACTTCTGAGAGTGTTGTGGTCAGGTTCTTTAAGGATGTGGCCAATGCCTTGGCACCTGGCCAGCCCGTCTACGTGATGTTTTACGCAGCGGCCATTATTTTCTTCTGTTTCTTTTACACAGCCTTGGTTTTCAACAGCCGTGAAACTGCTGACAACTTGAAGAAAAGTGGCGCGTTCATTCCGGGCATCCGTCCAGGTGATCAAACAGCCAAGTACATCGACAAGATCTTGTTGCGTTTGACAGCAGTGGGAGCGGCTTACATCACTTTCGTGTGTTTGCTGCCTGAATTTTTGATTCTGAAATACAATGTTCCGTTTTACTTTGGCGGCACATCACTGCTGATCATTGTGGTCGTGACCATGGATTTCATGGCACAAGTGCAAAACTACTTGATGTCACAACAGTACGACTCGCTTTTGAAGAAAGCGAGCTTCAAGTCTTAACCGATTTGATGCAATTCGGTAAACAACCCTGAGCTTTGCGAGGGGCCATATTTTCACCTGGTCTGCGAGGTCTGGGTATCGATGAGTTTTAGGAGAGAACCATGAGAGTTTCTGCTTCGGTGAAAAAAATTTGCCGTAACTGCAAAGTCATCCGCCGTAAAGGCGTTGTTCGTGTGATCTGTACAGATCCACGTCACAAGCAGCGTCAAGGCTGATTGAATTAGTTTTAGAGGACGAAAATGGCACGTATCGCTGGCATCAACATTCCGCCGCACAAACATGCTGAAATTGGCTTGACTGCCATTTTTGGTATTGGTCGCACCCGCGCTCGACAAATTTGCGAGGCCTCTGGCATCGCTTATTCGAAGAAGATCAAGGACCTGACCGACGCAGACTTGGAAAAAATTCGCGACCAAATCGCAGTGTTCACCATTGAAGGTGACTTGCGCCGCGAAACCACCATGAACATCAAGCGTTTGATGGACATTGGTTGCTACCGTGGTTTCCGCCACCGTCGCGGTTTGCCCATGCGCGGTCAGCGTACACGTACCAATGCCCGTACTCGCAAGGGTCCGCGCAAAGGTGCTGCGGCTCTGAAGAAATAAGCAGGATTGAGAGACCACCATGGCAAAAGCACAATCAAACAGCGCAGCACAACGTGTCCGCAAAAAAGTTCGCAAGAATATTGCGGACGGTATTGCACACGTGCACGCTTCGTTCAACAACACCATCATCACGATCACCGACCGCCAAGGCAACGCCTTGTCGTGGGCTTCATCGGGTGGTCAGGGTTTCAAGGGTTCGCGTAAATCGACACCCTTTGCAGCTCAGGTCGCCTCTGAAGTGGCTGGCCGTGCTGCCCAAGAACAAGGCATCAAAAACCTGGACGTCGAGATCAAGGGCCCAGGTCCTGGCCGCGAGTCTTCGGTTCGTGCCTTGGGTGCACTGGGTATCCGGATCACATCCATTGCCGATGTGACACCGGTTCCCCACAACGGCTGCCGCCCTCAAAAGCGCCGTCGTATCTAATCTCAAACCAAGCCCACCGCCAGGCCATGCTTGCATCGCCTGGCTCCCGCATTTGTTGATGCGGCAGCTGCATAAAGGAAAATCAAGTGGCACGCTACCTCGGCCCTAAGGCCAAACTTTCCCGCCGTGAAGGCACGGACCTGTTTCTCAAGAGCGCACGTCGCTCCATTGCGGACAAGTCCAAATTTGACTCCAAGCCAGGCCAACACGGTCGCACTTCGGGCCAGCGCACATCGGACTACGGTCTTCAACTGCGTGAAAAGCAAAAAGTCAAACGCATGTACGGCGTGCTCGAAAAGCAGTTCCGTCGTTACTTTGCTGAGGCAGACCGCCGCAAAGGCAATACAGGTTCCAACCTGCTGGCCTTGCTCGAGTGCCGTTTGGACAACGTGGTTTACCGCATGGGCTTTGGCTCAACACGTGCAGAAGCCCGTCAAATGGTTTCGCACAAAGCCATCACTGTGAACGGTCAATCCGTGAACATCCCCTCTTACTTGGTCAAGGCCGGTGATGTGGTGGCTGTTCGTGAAAAATCTAAGAAGCAGAACCGCGTCGTCGAAGCCCTGCAATTGGCCGCACAAGTAGGAATGCCTGCCTGGGTTGAAGTCAATGCCGACAAAGCCGAAGGGACCTTCAAGAAAGTGCCTGACCGCGACGAATTCGGTGCCGACATCAACGAATCGTTGATCGTTGAACTGTATTCACGTTAATACGCTGTTTCAATCGTTCCCGACGCACAATGCATTGTGGGTCGGGTGCTTCATCAGCCTTACCGGTGTAACGAACCGGGGGTATTGAGAGGAAGTCTGAATGCAAACCAATCTGTTGAAACCCAAATCTATCCAGGTCGAACAATTGGCGGCCAACCGTGCCAAAGTCACGTTGGAGCCTTTTGAGCGTGGCTATGGCCATACCCTGGGTAACGCCCTGCGCCGTGTGTTGTTGTCTTCCATGGTCGGTTATTCCGCCACGGAAGTGACCATCGCAGGCGTGGTGCACGAATATTCTTCCATTGATGGCGTTCAGCAAGATGTGGTGAACATCCTGTTGAACCTCAAAGGCGTGGTCTTCAAGTTGCACAACCGCGATGAAGTCACGCTCAGCCTGCGCAAGGACGGAGAAGGTCCTGTCACTGCGGCCGACATCCAGACACCGCACGACGTCGAGATCATCAATCCTGAACACGTGATTGCCAACCTGTCACAAGGCGGCAAACTGGACATGCAAATCAAGGTCGAAAAAGGCCGTGGTTATGTGCCTGGCAGCATGCGCCGCTATGCAGACGAGCCAACCAAAGCATTGGGCCGTATCGTGCTCGACGCTTCGTTCTCGCCTGTCAAGCGCGTGAGCTACACCGTTGAAAGTGCTCGGGTTGAGCAGCGTACCGATCTGGACAAGCTGGTCATTGAGATCGAAACCAACGGTGCCATCACAGCCGAGGACGCTGTGCGTGCATCGTCCAAGATCCTGGTGGAGCAGTTGGCTGTGTTTGCGCAATTGGAAGGCAGTGAGTTGTCTGCCTTTGACGCACCTGCAGTGCGAGGTGGTGCAGGCAGTTTCGATCCGATCTTGTTGCGTCCGGTGGACGAACTCGAACTCACAGTTCGTTCGGCCAACTGCCTGAAAGCTGAAAACATTTACTACATCGGCGACTTGATTCAGCGTACCGAGAATGAATTGCTCAAGACCCCCAACCTGGGTCGCAAATCACTCAACGAAATCAAGGAAGTTCTGGCTTCACGTGGTTTGACTTTGGGCATGAAGCTCGAAGCTTGGCCACCAGCAGGTTTGGAAAAGCGATAATCTCAAATTCCCGGAAAAATTCCGGGGTGTGCACGGGCAGTACCTGATACGGCTGTCTGTTTAATAAAGAAAGGTAAGCACCATGCGTCACGGACACGGACTTCGTAAACTCAATCGCACCAGCTCGCACCGCCTTGCGATGCTGCAGAACATGATGAACTCGCTCATCGAGCATGAAGTCATCAAGACCACAGTGCCTAAGGCCAAAGAACTGCGCCGCGTGATCGAGCCCATGATCACTTTGGCCAAAGTAGACAACTTGTCGAACCGTCGCTTGGCGTTTAACCGTTTGCGTGACCGCGACAGCGTCACCAAATTGTTCAATGTCTTGGGCCCACGCTCTGCTTCGCGCCCTGGTGGTTACACACGTATCCTGAAAATGGGTTTCCGTGTGGGCGACAACGCACCGATGGCTTTGGTTGAATTGGTCGATCGTTCCGAAACTCCTGCTGAAACAGCAGCTGAGTAAGGTATAATTTACAGGTACCGCGGGGTGGAGCAGTCTGGTAGCTCGTTGGGCTCATAACCCAAAGGTCGTTGGTTCAAATCCGGCCCCCGCAACCAAATTTCAACTCAGGTTGAATAACAAAAAACCCTCTTCGGAGGGTTTTTTATTTGTTGCTTTACAAATCAAAAAACAGCAGGATTTTGTTCCGATCCGTTGTGACAATTCATGACACAAAAGGCAGTCGCTTGACCAAACCCAAAAGCGCATGCTTGCTGCTGGTTTGTCGCACCAGCTGTCGGTCACCGGTAAAAAATTGACGCTCGGAGTAAACCAAGCCATCGATGCACCAGCCAAACCAGACCGTGCCCACCGGTTTGGCGTCGCTGCCGCCATCAGGCCCGGCAATGCCAGTCACCGAAATGGATACTCGGGCATGTGTTCTGTATACGGCACCTAAGGCCATGGCACGAGCTACCGCATCGCTCACTGCGCCATGGGTCTCAATCAATCCTGCATCAACACCCAGCAGTTCAGTTTTCGCAGCGTTGGAATAGGTCACCAATCCACGATCAAACCAGCGACTCGAACCTGGACAATCGGTGCATTGCGCAGCAATCATGCCGCCTGTGCAGCTTTCAGCTGTGGCCATCGTCCAGCCCAGTGTTGTGAGCCTGTCAGCCAAGGCAAATGCAATTTCGGTCATCAGAACCACCTCCACAAAGCCAAGACAAAGAGCGTGCAAAAAGCGGCCACCAAATCATCAAACAAAATACCCAAGCCACCACGCCAGCCAAATCCTTTGAACAAGCGATCAGCCCAAGCCACAGGGCCAGGTTTGGCGGCATCAAAAAAGCGGAACAACAAAAAAGCCGAAAGTTGGGTCAGGAAACCAGTGGGCGCGATCAAAAACAAGATCATCCACATGGCCACAATTTCATCCCAAACAATAGAACCCGGATCACTTACCCCCATGTTGCGAGCCGTCAAGGTGCATGCCCACCAACCGATGGCCAACGAAACCAAGATCAAGGCAGCTTGTGCGTGGACAGACAAACTGTTTTGAATCAGCAACCACGATGCCCAGCCCCAGAGGCTGCCCACGGTTCCGGGTGCCTTGGGCGATAAACCAGAGCCGAAGCCCAAGGCAATGGCATGGGCGGGATGCCGGAGCATGAACGAAGCTGAGGGACGAATGGAAAGTGTCATTTCACCAGCAGAAAGTTCAGGAATGGAGGACATCTTCAAGCGAAATGATCGAAAGAAGAGAAGGAGTTTGGCAAAACACTGCCATCCTCGTTCAGCAAAAGCAAACGGGGGTCAGCCGTGATGCGGCCAATGCGCGTGACAGGCGTGCCACAAGCAACACTCAAGGACTCGACATGCTGGCGCCGTGTGGGATGACAGGTGAAGACCAGTTCGTAATCATCCCCACCCGCCAGAACGCAGCGCTGCAAGAGTTCTTGAGGACAGGACCATGCACCGCTTGTCAGCATCAAATGATGAATCAAGGAAATCTCAATGTTGGCCCCAACACGACTGGCTTTGAGGATGTGTCCCAGATCACCCAAGAGTCCATCACTGATGTCGGCCATGGAAGTGGCCACGCCACGCAATGAAACACCCAGTGCTGTGCGTGGCTCGGGGCGTTCCATGCGAGAGCGGGCCAACTCAAAGACAGTTTGCGGCAAGCTGAGGGTGTTGCGAAATGATTCCAGGGCCAGACGGGCATCGCCCAGGTGTCCGCTCACATACAAGTCGTCGCCAACTTGCGCGCCAGAGCGCATGATGGCCTGATGGGCAGGCACCTCGCCCATGACCGTGATGGAGACATTCAAAGGGCCTTGGGTCGTGTCACCGCCGATCAATTCACAGCCATGTGCGTCAGCCAAGGTAAACAAGCCCTCAGAAAAACCTGATAACCAGTGCTCATCAACCCTAGGCAAGGACAAGGACAACAAAAAAGCGCGAGGCGTCGCAGCACAGGCGGCCAAATCGCTCAAATTGACTGCCAAAGCTTTGTGCCCCAAATCTCGGGGGTTGACGGTCGAGAGAAAGTGGCGACCTTCGACCAACATGTCAGCTGAAAGGGCCAGTTGGTGGCCTGGACTGGGTGTCCAAATGGCGCAGTCGTCGCCAATGCCAACATCGGCCTGTCGTGCAGCACGTTTGAAAAACCGATCGATCAGTTCAAATTCACCCATAGGGCAGAGCTTAACCGAGAGTCAAAAACAAGCCTGCCTCAATGCAGCGTACGAGCACCGGGTATGGCGTTGGAGGCGTCCAGCACGAAAGTGCCAATGGGCGCATCAAAGCGGTGGCCGTCCTCCGCCACAAAAAAGTAGCTACCATGCATAGTTCCACTGGCTGCGCGCAGGCGGCAGCCACTGGTGTACTGAAATGATTCGCCAGGCCGCAGCAATGGCTGCTGACCGACCACGCCCAAACCTTTGACTTCTTCGCTGTGACCACGTTCGTCCTGGATCACCCAATGGCGAGAAATGAGCTGAACAGGGACTTGCCCCGTGTTGGTGACCGTGATCGTGTAGGCAAAGGCAAAGACCTCTTGCAAGGGCTTGCTTTGGTCGGGCACATATTGAGGCACGACATCGATTTGAACGTTGTAAGCAGACATGCAGGGATGTTAACTGCGACAATTCAAAGATGACAACGACCTACCGCATTGCCCCTTCCATTCTCTCGGCTGATTTCGCCCGCTTGGGCGAGGAAGTCAAAAGCGTCATCGACGCCGGTGCCGACTGGATCCATTTTGACGTGATGGACAACCATTACGTGCCCAACCTCACGTTTGGGCCCATGATTTGCCAAGCTCTCAAGCCGCATGCCAAAACAGCATCCGGCGTGGCCGTGCCAATCGATGTGCATTTAATGATCTCGCCCGTGGATGCTTTGGCCGTCTCATTTGCCGAAGCCGGGGCCGATTTGATCAGCTTTCACCCCGATGCGAGCGCGCATGTGCACCGCAGCATCCAGGCCATCAAGAGCAAAGGCATTAAGGCGGGTCTGGTCTTCAACCCGGCCAAATCTCTGGAAGTGCTCGAGTGGACGATCGACGAAATCGACCTGATCCTCATCATGAGCGTCAACCCTGGCTTTGGTGGCCAAAGCTTCATCGATTCGGCCTTGCGCAAGGTCGAACTGGCGCGCCAGTGGATCGAGCGCAGTGGTCGCGACATTCGTCTGGAAGTGGACGGGGGCATCAAGGCCGACAACATCCGCCGGGTGGCCGATGCCGGGGCAGACACTTTTGTGGCGGGCAGCGCCATCTTTGGCAAACCCGACTACAAAACCGTGATCGACCAGATGCGTGTCGCTTTGGGTTAACGCCATGAAAGCCATGCAGAAGCTGATAGAGGTCGATGCGGTCATTTTTGACTTGGATGGCATCTTGGTACACACCTTGGGCGACTTTCAGGTGGCCTTGAATAGAACCATGGCCGATCTGGATTTGCCCCCGGTGTCGGATGCGCTCATCGAGCAGACCATTGGCAAAGGCTCCGAGCACCTGATCCGCACCTTGCTGGCGCACCAGATCGCCCAGCCTGAAGTCAAGGGCGTGGGTCAGGCTTGCCCGGCCCTTTCGGTGGATGCCCTTTTTGAGCGCGCCTGGCAGCGATACCAGCACAACTACTTGTTGATCAACGGGCAGTTTGCCGATGTTTATCCTGGCGCTTTGGAGGCGCTCGAAAAATTGGCGGCTCAGGGTGTGCCCATGGCCTGCCTCACCAACAAGCCACTGGCATTTGCCCGTGATTTGTTGAAAGAAAAGTCACTGACAAAATTCTTTGGCCCGGTGTTTGGCGGTGACAGTTTCGAGCGTAAAAAACCCGATCCTTTGCCGTTGCTCAAAACCTGTGAGGCACTGGGGACTAGCACCACACGCACCTTGATGGTGGGAGATTCCAGCAATGACGCGGTGGCCGCCCATGCTGCGGGCTGCCCGGTGGTGCTGGTCACATATGGCTACAACCACGGTCAGCGCGTGCAAGACACGCCAGCCGCTGCTTGGGTTGACACCTTGGCCGACTTGCCCGCGCGTTTGCAAACCACGCGTCGATGACATGAGGCCAAGCAGGCTTCCGATCCCGTGGAAACCGGCCCCCGAGCTTTGCTACACTTGGCATACCATGTTCATCATCCATAGCCACTCCAGCGCAGCCAGCCTGCCGAGCCATTCCCCAGCGGAAGGCCGGGGAGCCTGGCCCTGGCGTCGGCCAGCCTGACCCCATCGACCGTGCGGCCTGCCCGCCACCCGCGCCCGTTTTTATATTCGCCAAGAACGGGCAACTGGATGAATGGAAAGCACCTCTAGCGAGGTCGCTGAGCGCTTTGGAGGCTTTAGCCTGTGATCACCGAACTTGAATTCAAAAGCCTGGCCAGTCAAGGCTATAACCGCATTCCTCTCATGTTGGAAGCCTTTGCGGACCTGGAAACTCCCTTGTCGCTTTACCTGAAGCTGGCGCACACCAAGGACAACGGCAAATACAGTTTTTTGCTTGAATCGGTGGTGGGCGGCGAACGGTTTGGACGCTACAGCTTCATTGGCCTGCCCGCCCGCACTTTGTTGCGCGCCAGCGGTTTCGGCGCTGAAGCCAAAACCGAAGTGCTGCGCGATGGTGAAGTGACAGAAACCGCCGTGGGCAACCCGCTGGACTTCATCGAGCAGTATCAAAAGCGTTTCAAAGTGGCCTTGCGCCCGGGTTTGCCGCGTTTTTGCGGCGGTCTGGCGGGCTATTTTGGCTACGACGCTGTGCGCTACATCGAGAGAAAACTCGAAAATTCCTGCCCACCCGACACCTTGGGCACGCCCGACATCTTGCTGCTGCAGTGCGAAGAGTTGGCTGTCATCGACAACCTGTCGGGCAAGCTTTACCTGATTGTGTACGCCGACCCCGCCACGCCCGAGGCCTATGTGGCAGCCAAAAAACGCCTGCGCGATCTGAAAGAACAGCTCAAGTACTCGGTGAGCGCTCCGGTGGTCAAACCCACCCAGTCTTACCCGGCCGAGCGTGACTTTGCCAAGGCCGATTACATCGCTGCTGTGGAAAAAGCCAAAGAGTTGATCGCGGGTGGCGACTTCATGCAGGTGCAGGTCGGTCAGCGCATCAAGAAGCGCTACACAGAAAGCCCCTTGTCTTTGTACCGGGCGCTGCGGTCGCTCAATCCCAGCCCTTATATGTATTTCTACAACTTCGGCGACTTCCATGTCGTTGGGGCCAGCCCCGAGATTCTGGTGCGCCAGGAGCAAACCGAAGAGGGCGCCAAAGTCATCATCCGTCCGCTGGCCGGCACACGCCCACGCGGCGCAACCCCGGAAAAAGACAAGGCTGCAGAACAGGAATTGATCAACGACCCGAAAGAGCGGGCCGAGCATGTGATGCTGATCGACCTGGCCCGCAACGACATTGGCCGCATCGCCCAAATTGGCTCGGTGAAAGTGACCGAAGCCTTTGTCGTCGAGCGCTACAGCCATGTGATGCACATCGTGAGCAACGTCGAAGGCTTGTTGAACGAGGGCATGAGCAATATGGACGTGCTCAAAGCCACGTTCCCGGCCGGCACTTTGACCGGTGCCCCCAAGGTGCATGCGATGGAGCTGATCGACCAGTTCGAGCCCGTCAAGCGCGGCATTTACGGCGGCGCTTGCGGTTACATCAGTTATGCCGGGGACATGGACGTGGCCATTGCGATTCGCACCGCCGTCATCAAGGACCAAACACTGTATGTGCAAGCCGCCGCCGGTGTGGTGGCCGATTCGGTGCCCGAGATGGAATGGCGCGAAACCGAACACAAGGCGCGTGCCTTGCTGCGGGCCAGTGAGTTGGTCGAAGAAGGCTTGGAGTGATCATGGCGAAAAAAATCAAACTCCTGATGGTCGACAACTACGACTCCTTTACCTTCAACATCGTGCAGTACTTCGGTGAACTGGGTGCAGAGGTCGAAGTCTTTCGCAACGACGAAATCACGCTCGAAGGCATTGCGGCCCGCCAGCCAGACCGTTTGGTGATTTCGCCAGGGCCCTGTTCTCCAGCCGAGGCGGGCATTTCGGTGGCGGCCATTCAACACTTCGCGGGCCAATTGCCCATTTTTGGCGTGTGCTTGGGGCATCAGAGCATTGGCGCAGCCTTTGGGGGCCAAATCGTTCGGGCGCAAGAATTGATGCACGGCAAGACCAGCGTCATCACCACCACGCAAGCGGGGGTGTTCGCGGGCTTGCCGGACAAATTCATCGTCAACCGCTACCACTCGCTGGCCATTGAGCGGGCCACTTGCCCGCCTTGCCTGAAAGTCACGGCCTGGACCGACGATGGTGAGATCATGGGCGTGCGCCACACCGAACTCGACATCGAGGGCGTGCAGTTTCACCCGGAATCCATCCTCACCGAGCATGGCCACGCCATGCTCAAGAACTTTCTGGAGCGGCCATGATTGATTTACGCAGCGACACCGTCACCCAGCCCACCGCCGCCATGCGCGAGGCTATGCTGGCAGCACCCTTGGGTGACGATGTGTTTGGCGACGACCCCACGGTCAACGCCTTGCAGGAACACATCGCACAGATCACCGGCAAAGAAGCGGCGCTGTTCATGCCTTCGGGTACGCAGAGCAACCTGTGCGCCCTGATGGCACATTGCGAGCGGGGCGACGAGTACATCGTGGGGCAAAACGCCCACACTTACCGCTACGAAGGCGGCGGCGCGGCCGTGCTGGGCAGTATTCAGCCGCAGCCCCTGGCGCAAAGCAAAGTGGGCGAAATGGCGCTGGCCGACATCGTCGCAGCCATCAAACCCATCGATTGCCACTTTGCCCGAACACGCTTGCTGGCGCTGGAAAACACCTGGAACGGCCACCCCATGTCGCAAGACTACTTGGCACAAGCCAAGGGTCTGGCCAGACAGCATGGCTTGGCCGTGCATCTGGACGGCGCACGGCTGTTCAATGCAGCCGTGGCACAGGCCGAAGGCGGATCGGTCACGGCCAGCGTGCGCCGCATCGTGGACCACTTCGACAGCGTGTCCGTGTGCTTCAGCAAGGGCTTGGGCGCGCCCGTGGGCTCGGCCTTGTGCGGCTCGCGTGAACTGATCGCCAAGGCGCTGCGCTGGCGCAAGGTGTTGGGCGGTGGCTTGCGCCAGTCCGGCATTTTGGCGGCTGCGGCTTTGCACGCACTGGACCACCATGTCGAGCGCTTGGCCGATGACCATGCGCTCGCGCAGCGGCTGGCTCTGGGTTTGCAAGGCGTACCGGGCCTGAGTGTGCGTTCTGCGCAAACCAATATTGTGTTTGTGGATGTGGCCGATGGACGTGGCCCGGCCCTGCTCGAGGATCTGAAAGCCCAGGGCGTTTTGGCCACGGGCTTGATTGGATTGCGCTTTGTGACACACCTCGGGGTGGATGCGGCAGGCATCGACCACGCCATCGCCTGCATCCAGCGCTTCATGGCGAGCACATCTGAAAAGACAAGCCCGGCTTCCAACCGAGTAGGCGTTTACTGAAGCCATGCCTGAAACGCAGCAAGTCCTGATGTTCATGCTGGCCGGTGTGCTGCTCAACCTGACGCCCGGGCCGGATGTGCTCTACATCGTCAACCAGTCCTTGCGCGGTGGTGTGCGGCGTGGGTTGGTCGCCGCCTGGGGCATCACGGCGGGGTGTTTCGTGCATGTGGCTGCAGCCGCTTTGGGACTGGGGGCCGTTTTGGCCACCTCGGCAGACGCCTTTAACCTGATCAAGTGGATGGGTGCCGCGTACCTGTTGTGGATGGGGGGGCGTCTGTTGTGGCGCACATCCCCAAGCCATGGCGATAGCGCGATGGCCCATCAACAGTCGGGGATGGCCCACTCTGGCCAGGATGGGGATGTGCTTGCTTCCAAAGAAGAGAGCGGTTTGCTGGCCGTTTTCTTTGGCGCTTTTGCCACCAACGCCCTGAACCCGAAAGTGGCGCTCTTTTTTCTGGCCTTTGTGCCGCAATTCATCCCAGCGCAAGCCCCCGACCCGGCCTGGTCTTTCGTGCTCTTGGGCTGCTTGTTCAATCTCAACAGTTTGCTGGTGTGCATGGGCTGGGCCTTGGCCGCCTCTTGGTTGGCTCACCGAGCCCTAGGCATGCAGCGCGTCATGCACCACATGGACCGTCTCGCCGGTTTGCTGTTTGTCGGCTTTGGTCTGAAGCTCGCCTTGACCGATGCGCCTTCGCACTGAATTTTTCTACGAAACCCATCATCCGAGAGGAAACCCACCATGCCCATCACCCCTCAGGAAGCGCTGCAACGCACCATCGAACACCGCGAAATTTTCCATGACGAGATGCTGCACATCATGCGCATGATCATGAATGGGGAGTTGTCCCCCGTCATGACGGCGGCGCTCATCACGGGCCTGCGCGTGAAGAAGGAAACCATTGGCGAGATCACCGCCGCCGCCCAGGTCATGCGGGAGTTTTCGACCAAGGTGAACGTGCCCGACCCCACGCACCTGGTGGACATCGTGGGCACGGGTGGGGATGGTGCGCACACCTTCAACATCTCGACCTGCGCGATGTTTGTGGCTGCTGCTGCTGGGGCCAAAACCGCCAAACACGGTGGGCGCAGCGTCAGCAGCAAATCGGGCAGCGCCGATGTGGTCGAGGCACTGGGCGGCAACATCCACCTGACGCCAGAGCAGATCGCGCGTTCGATCGAAGAAGTGGGCATCGGCTTCATGTTTGCGCCCAACCACCACCCGGCCATGAAAAACGTGGCTCCGGTGCGCAAAGAGTTGGGTGTCCGCACGATTTTCAACATCCTCGGGCCCCTGACCAACCCGGCCAGCGCACCGAACATCTTGATGGGCGTGTTCCACTCCGACTTGGTGGGCATTCAGGTGCGTGCCCTGCAACGCCTGGGGGCTGAGCATGCGGTGGTGGTTTATGGCCGCGACGGCATGGACGAAATCAGCCTGGGCGCGGCCACCTTGGTGGGGGAGCTCAAAAACGGCCAGATCACCGAATACGAAATCCACCCGGAAGACTTCGGCCTGACCATGGCCAGCAACCGGGCCCTGAGAGTGGACACGCCCGAGCAATCCATGGCCATGTTGCGCGGTGTGCTGGACAATGAGCCCGGCGCAGCCCGCGACATCGTCATGATCAATGCGGGCGCTGCCTTGTATGCCGCCAATGTGGCCAGCAGCATGGCCGATGGTTTGGCGCGTGCCCGTGTGGCCATCGAGTCGGGCGCGGCCAAAGCCAAGCTGGCGCAGTTTGTGGCTTTTGGCCAGAAGGCGGCTTGAGCCATTTCAAAAAACGGTGCCACCGAGCCCGCACAGAAAGAAAATCATGAGTGACATCTTGGACAAAATTGTTGCGGTCAAGCGCGAAGAAGTGGCTGCGGCCCTGAAGCAAAAATCGCTGGCCATGGTGCGTGCCGATGCCGAAAGCCGCGTGCTGACCCGTGACTTCGAAGGCTCAATGCGTGCCAAGATCGCCGCAGGCCAAGCGGCGGTGATCGCCGAAATCAAAAAAGCCAGCCCTTCAAAAGGTGTGCTGCGCGCCGACTTCATCCCGGCCGACATCGCCCAAAGCTATGCCGAGCATGGCGCAGCGTGCTTGTCTGTTTTAACGGACAAGCAGTTTTTTCAGGGCAGTGTCGATTACCTCAAGCAAGCCCGTGCCAGCTGTGATCTGCCGGTGCTGCGCAAGGATTTCATGATCGATGCCTACCAGGTGTACGAGGCCCGGGCCATGGGGGCAGACGCCATCTTGCTGATTGCCGCCTGCCTGGACGATGCCCACATGGCCGAAATGGAGGCAGTGGCCCGCAGCCTGGACATGGCGGTGTTGGTGGAAGTGCACGACAAAGCCGAACTGGAGCGTGCTCTGAAGTTAAAAACGCGCTTGGTCGGCATCAACAACCGCAATCTGAAAAACTTTGAGGTTTCATTGCAGACCACCCTGGACATGTTGCCCGACGTACCGGCCGACCGCTTATTGGTCACCGAAAGCGGTATTCAAACCCCGGAAGATGTGCTGCGCATGCGTGAAGCCCAAGTCAATGCCTTCCTCGTGGGCGAGGCTTTCATGCGTGCCAGTGAGCCTGGGGAAGCCCTGGCCAAACTCTTTGCCTGATGATTGACGGTAAATGTCAGCAAGCCTTTGCGTTTGGGGCGGAAGATGTTTCAGGGCACAGCTTGAACCAGTGGCCACCCAACGTACAAGCCTTGGATGAGGGGTGGAGACCTTTGGTCACGGAATTTCTGGCATCACCAACAGGAAAGACACTGTCCAGTCGATTGACTCAGGCCAAGCGCGAAGGAAAAGTGGTTTATCCACCAGAGCCTTTACGTGCCTTGGCTTTAACGCCCTTGAAACTGGTCAGCGTGGTGATCTTGGGGCAAGACCCTTACCACGGGCCAGGTCAAGCCGAGGGGCTGGCGTTTTCTGTGCGTCAGGGCGTGAAGGTTCCGCCAAGTTTGCGCAATATATTCAAAGAGCTTCAGAACGACCTAGGTGTCCCAGTGCCGGTGGGTGGTTCTTTGGTGCGTTGGGCTCAACAGGGGGTTTTGCTGCTCAATACATGCTTGACAGTAGAGCATGGACAAGCGGGCAGCCATGCCCGTTGGGGGTGGGAGGTGTTGACGGACGCCTTGCTGGAAGCGGTAGCGCGAAATACACAACCCACGGTTTTTATGTTGTGGGGTGCTCAAGCACAAGAAAAAAAATTGATTGACCGTTTGGAGGTGGATGGAAGGCATTTGGTATTGAAGGCCAATCATCCCTCACCATTGTCTGCACAAAGACCTCCTAGTCCTTTTATGGGTTGCAATCACTTCGGGACGGCGAACGAATTTTTGGCACGGAAGGGTCAAAAAACCATCAATTGGTGAAAAAGTTAGGTTGTTTCTAAAGAAGTCGTTTGAAAAGATGGCATAATCTGAGGCTTGCTTTGGGAGGGGTGCCCGAGTGGCTAAAGGGGGCAGACTGTAAATCTGTTGGCTTACGCCTACACTGGTTCGAATCCAGTCTCCTCCACCAGCAAACTGGCAAATGACGGAATGATTTGAGCAATTGGAAATGGTTTCCAAGCATTGGCGTTGCATCCACTCGTGCGGCGCAAACAGTGCGGGAGTAGTTTAATGGTAGAACCTTAGCCTTCCAAGCTAATGACACGGGTTCGATTCCCGTTTCCCGCTCCAATAAAACCGTTCGAATTTGTCAGAAGTTTTCGCCCTTGTGGCTCAGTGGTAGAGCACTCCCTTGGTAAGGGAGAGGTCGCGGGTCCGATTCCCGCCAAGGGCACCAGTTTTTGGGCGTGTGACGCAAGTTGCACGCCTTCTGTCTTGGTTGTTGACCACTACTTTTCGGAGTCGAAGAAATGGCAAAAGAGAAATTTGAACGGACCAAACCCCACGTCAACGTGGGTACCATCGGTCACGTTGACCACGGCAAAACCACCCTGACTGCCGCCATCACCACTGTGTTGGCTCAAAAGTTCGGCGGTTCGGCCAAAGCGTACGACCAGATCGACGCTGCACCCGAAGA
>JAIXOZ010000142.1 GCA_027486495.1 Comamonadaceae bacterium
CGCTGGATGAGTGCGGTGTCGAGCTGCGCATTGGCAAATGCGGGCGAGCGCACGACATGGCGCAAGAACTGCACATTGGTGTTCAGGCCCACGATGTGAGTCTGCGCCAGTGCGGTGTCCAGGCGCGCCAGTGCTTGCTCGCGCGTGTCGCCGTGCACGATCAGCTTGGCCACCATGGAGTCGTAAAACGGGCTGATGGTGTCACCCTCGCGCACGCCGTCGTCGATGCGAACGGTGCTTCGTTCGAAGCTGGCCGCTTGCGGCTTGCGGTACAACTGCAAGGTGCCGGTGGCGGGCAGGAAGTTGTTGTCGGGGTTTTCGGCACAGATGCGCGCTTCGATGGCGTGGCCCGTCATGCGGATCTCGCTTTGCTGCAAGGGCAGCGGTTCACCGCTGGCCACGCGCAGTTGCCACTCCACCAGGTCCAGACCGGTGATGGCTTCGGTCACCGGGTGCTCCACCTGCAAGCGGGTGTTCATCTCCATGAAATAGAACTTCATCGACTCAGGCTGGTCGTAAGCGGTTTGCTCGACGATGAATTCCACCGTGCCTGCGCCGACGTAGTTCACCGCCTTGGCCGCTGCCACAGCGGCTGCGCCCATTTGCGCACGCAGGGCTTCGGTCATGCCGGGGGCCGGGGCTTCTTCGAGCACCTTTTGGTGGCGGCGCTGCACCGAGCAATCGCGCTCAAACAGGTACACGCAGTTGCCTTGCGTGTCGCCAAACACCTGAATCTCGATGTGGCGCGGACGCTGCACGTATTTTTCGATCAGCACCGCATCGCTGCCAAAACTGTTGATGGCTTCGCGCTTGCAGCTGGCGAGCGCCGCAGCAAAGTCTTCGGACTTTTCGACCACGCGCATGCCTTTGCCACCGCCGCCAGCGCTGGCCTTGATCAGCGCCGGGTAACCGATGCGGTCGGCTTCGCGCTGCAGCAGCGCCGGGTCTTGGTCAGCGCCGTGGTAGCCGGGCACCAGGGGCACGCCAGCAGATTCCATCAAACGCTTGGATTCGGCTTTGAGGCCCATCGCCAAAATGGCCGAAGCGGGCGGGCCAATGAACACCAGACCGGCTGCGGCGCAGGCCTTGGCGAAGTCTTCGTTCTCACTCAAAAAGCCATAACCCGGGTGCACCGCTTCAGCGCCTGTGGCCTTGGCGGCTTCGAGGATGCGCTCCCAGCGCAGGTAGCTGTCTTTGGGCGCACTCCCACCCACATGCACCGCCTCGTCACAGGTCTGAACGTGCTTGGCACTGGCGTCGGCGTCTGAGTACACAGCCACAGTCTGGAGCCCCAAGCGGCGAGCAGTGGCCGCGACGCGGCATGCGATTTCGCCTCGATTGGCGATCAGGATTTTTTTAAACATCGAAAACCTCATTCAGTGTTCTGTAGGAGCGAGCCCTGCTCGCGATGGGCGCCACATGCAGATCGCTTGCAAGGCAAGCTCCCACATATAGAAACAGGGTCAAACCAGCCAGCCGGGCTGCCGTTTGTCGAGGAAGGCCGACAGGCCATCCTGTGCTTCAGGGGTGGCGCGCAAACTTGCGATGCGCTGGGCGGTGTCTTCGACCACGGCGTCGTTGATCGGCTTGTTATCCACGGCGCGGATCAAGTATTTGGCAGCGGCTTGCGAAAGCGGTCCGCCCTGGATCAACGCATCGACGATCTCTTGCACCTTGGCGTCCAACTGCTCGGGCTCGACGGCCTCATGCACCAGACCGAGTTCGCAGGCGCGCACGGCGTCGATGCGCTCGGCAGACTGGAAATAACGGTAGCTCTGGCGCGCGCCGATGGCCCGCACCACATAGGGGCTGATGGCGGCGGGGATGATGCCGAACTTGACCTCCGACGTCGCAAACACCGCCTTGGTCGAGGCCACCGCAATGTCGCAAGCAGCGGTGAGGCCGGTGCCGCCGCCCAAGGCCGCACCTTGCACACGGGCGATGGTGGGCTTCTTCATCTCAGCCAACACACTCAGCATGCGGGCCAGGGCGCGGGCGTCGCGCAAGTTGTCTTCCACGCCATTCTGCGCGGCGCGTTTCATCCAGTTCAGATCGGCGCCCGCCGAAAAGCTCTTGCCCCGTCCGGCCAGCACGACCACGCGCACGCTGGCATCTTGGTCCAGCGCTTCGCAAGCGGCCGTGAGTTCAGCGATCAGGGTTTCGTCAAAAGCGTTGTGCACATCGGGGCGGTTCATCCACACGGTAGCGACGCGGTTGTTGTGTTCAATTTCTAGGGTTTGGTACATGGGCGTGTCCTTTTTTTAATTCTTGAAGACAGGTTTTTCAGTCTGGTTTTTTGTAGACCACACGGTCATCTACGGCATACAGCACACATTGACCATTACCGGGACCACGCTCACACGCGGCAATGACGCGCTCAGCGGGAATGGGAGAGTCCTCGGGATTTTTGGGTTGATTGCCCCAACTGAATCCACAGCCCTTTTGAGAACCTACTGCGAAGGCTCTGGGCGGTTTCTGTTTGAGCCAGTTTTCATAATTTTTGCGACACCCTTCAGATGCCAGCGGTACAGCAGACACATCCCCGACTTCAGCGAAACCAGTCGACGGATATTTCGCCACTGGATGGAAGTCACGAGAAACCACGGCAGATTTGACCAAATTTTCTTGCAAAACAGGGACAACTTTAGGCGCGTGTTTTTCAAATATTTTCTGTATTTCTTGATACTGGCCAGAGACTTTCAGTGATGCCGAAAAACCACCCATGTCGTTCAGAAACAGAAGATAGCCAATGGCAGTGCCTGCGCGGCCTTCAGCATCGAAAATTTCAAAATTCCAGTGTCCCAAGTACTTTGCACGTCCTTCTTCAACTTTGAATCGAACACCCAATTCACCATCTGAAGATTTGTCTGTTAACCATTTTCGAATATTGATCGAACCCACGCGATAGTCACCCGCATTGAGTTCTAGCACTACAAGTCGGCCTCTTTGCTGTATCCCATATTTCTGCTGAAGATCAGGTCTTCTGTCGTGGAGAGCTCCCTTCCCATATGCAAAGTCGTGCCAATTTTTCACTCCACCCACAGCGTTGTAACGAATGATGTATGCATATTCATCGGGATTGGGCGCATCAATTGTTAGAACAGCCCACCCTTTACCGGGCGGAATCTGCGAATCCACAGAAATATCGATCTCTCCTGCGCGCGCAAAAAACATCCAAGCAATCAAAACCAAACCTAAAAAATTTTTCATTTCACCCCCTTACGAATTGATCAAATTTTGAACTACCCAAACTTCGTTTCTGGAATCAACACATTTATCGATGCGCACAAGACCAGCGCCAGCACACGCTAAACATGCAATTTGAAACTGCTTGGTGGGGTGGTACGTTCATCTCGGCCACGAATACCCTCGCTATGCACAAAGGTGGGCAATTTAGGCTTCATTTTCTCGACTCCTCTTGCAAGCAATACACCATGTCCAGCTCCGGGCAAGGCTGGCCCAGGATCGTCAACGCCGCCGTGATTTGCCCACGGTGGTGGGTGGCGTGGTTGAAGACATGCGCCAAGGTGGCGGCAAATGGCAAGGACTGGGGCACGCCCTTGCTGGTCTGGTAGTCCAGCTGAGCCTCAAAGCGCTCGGCAGGCCAGGTGTCAATCAGTTGCGACCAGTTGGCTGAGCCGCCTTTGAGCGCTTGCGCCAATCGTTCGCGCTCGGGTTCGATTTCGGCATCCAGCGCCAGCACCGGCGATGCGCCTTTGGCAAAACGCGCATACCAAAGCAAGTGCTCTGCCACCAGCATGTGGTTCAGCGTGCCGTGGATGCTTTTGAAGAACAGGCCCACGTCGCGCCGATAGTCTGAATCGGGCACGAGAGAGACCGCGTCGAGCAGTCTGTGCGTGGCCCAGACGTGGTAACGCGATTGGCGGGTGAAGTGGGTGTGCCAAGTTGATGCGTTCATTGTGGCCATGTGTCGAGTCCTCCTAATGTTTTGAGCGATTCAAAATCGGCGTCGCGGTGCAACAGGGTGTGGCCGTGGGTCATGCAGTAGCTGGCCAGCAGCACGTCGATAGGGCTGCGCACGGTACGGCCTTGTGCCCTCAGGCGGCGGTACATCGCTGCAGCGCTGAGCGCATTGACCGCCCCGCCAATGTCCATCACGGGTAAATCCAACAGCAGGCTTTCTGCCGTGCGACGGGCTGTGTCGTTGCGAAATCCGCGCAGCACCTCGAACACCACCAGATCGGCTGTGCCAATCGACACATCTCCACCTTCCAGCCATCGCACCAGCTGCAGGCGTTGCGGTGTCGGCGCTCGATTGAAGAAGTCAATCCAGACGCTGGAGTCCACCAAAATCATGGTTTCTTCCGGGCTTTTACGCTCAGTGCGGGAGGCTCGGGCTCTTGAAGCACCAAAGCCTGAACGCCTGCGTAGACCTTCTCTGACCCGTCAATGGCGCGGTCGTAGGGTTCGCCTGCAGCTTTCAAAGCCTGCTGCTGCACCCGCCAGTGGGCCCATCCTTCGTCAGAGTCGTCCCACTGCAGCTGTCCTTGCAAGGCCAGCAAGCCGTCATAGACTTTGCGCCGCTTGAGCATGCGCAAGCCCTCTTCCACAGCCTCTCGCTTGGTCTTGAAGTCGCCATAAGCCATGACGTCGGCCATGAGCTTGTCGTCGATCACGATGTTGGTGCGCATTTGGAACCCTCCTTGATGTGTACAATTTTACAAAATCATACACATCACATGCGGAAAAGTCCAAATTTTGTCTCGGGGATTGGCGCGTTGAGCGATGCGCTCAGGCCCAGCGCCAACACGCGGCGGGTGTCGGCCGGGTCGATGATGCCGTCGTCCCAGATGCGGGCAGTGGCGTAGTAAGGATGGCCCTGCACCTCGTACTGCTCTTTGATCGGGGCTTTGAAAGCAAGTTCTTCGTCGGCGCTCCACTGGCCGCCCTTGGCTTCAATGCCGTCGCGCTTGACGGTGGCCAAGACGCTGGCCGCTTGCTCGCCGCCCATGACGGAGATGCGGGCGTTGGGCCACATCCACAAGAAGCGGGGGCTGTAGGCGCGGCCGCACATGCCGTAGTTGCCCGCGCCAAAACTGCCGCCGATGATGATGGTGAACTTGGGCACAGCGGCTGTCGCCACGGCCGTGACCATCTTGGCGCCGTTGCGGGCGATGCCTTCGTTTTCGTATTTGCGCCCCACCATGAAGCCGGTGATGTTTTGCAAGAAGACCAGCGGGATCTTGCGCTGGCAGCACAGCTCAATGAAGTGCGCACCTTTGAGCGCCGACTCGGAAAACAAGATGCCGTTGTTGGCAATGATGCCCACCGGCATGCCTTCGATGCGGGCAAAGCCACAGATCAGGGTGGTGCCAAAGCGCGATTTGAATTCGTCAAACTCGGAGCCGTCAACGATGCGGGCGATGATCTCGCGCACATCAAACGGCTTGCGCGTGTCGGTCGGGATCACGCCATACAACTCTTGCGCGTCAAACAGCGGCGGCACGGGTGTGTGCGTGGCGATGTTGGGGGCTTTTTGCGCGTTCAGGTTTTTGACGGCCTGACGTGCCAAAGACAAAGCATGCACATCGTTTTGCGCCAAATGGTCGGCCACACCCGACAGGCGCGTGTGCACATCGCCACCTCCCAAATCTTCAGCGCTCACCACTTCGCCCGTGGCGGCTTTGACCAAAGGCGGGCCGCCCAAAAAGATGGTGCCCTGGTTCTTGACGATGATGGTCTCGTCGCTCATGGCGGGCACGTAAGCGCCGCCTGCCGTGCAACTGCCCATGACCACGGCGATTTGCGCAATGCCTTGCGCGCTCATATTGGCCTGGTTGAAGAAGATGCGGCCAAAGTGGTCGCGATCGGGAAAGACTTCGTCCTGATTAGGCAAGTTGGCACCGCCTGAGTCCACCAAATAGATGCAAGGCAGGCGGTTTTGCTGCGCGATTTCTTGCGCACGCAAATGCTTTTTGACGGTCATGGGGTAGTAGGTGCCGCCCTTCACCGTCGCGTCGTTGCAGACGATCATGCAGTCCACCCCGGCCACGCGGCCGATGCCCACGATGACACCCGAGCTGGGCGCGTCGTTGTTGTACATGTTGAGCGCGGCCAGCGGCGCCACTTCTAGGAAAGGCGTGCCGGGGTCAAGCAGCATTTGCACACGGTCACGCGGCAGCAGTTTGCCCCGGGCGGTGTGCTTGGCGCGGGCGGCTTCGCCACCGCCTTGGGCCACGCGCTCCAGGTGGGCACGCAGGTCGTCCACCAGGCTGCGCATGGCGGCGGCATTGGCTTGAAAGTCGGCCGAGCGCGGGTTCAGTTGAGAGTGCAAAACAGTCATGTGTCTTCCTTGGCTGTGGCCCCGGGCGCACGGCAAACACCGCGCCTGTGGGGCATTGCCAGCTAGCTTAAAACCTGCGCCCGGTTGGGGGGTGTCAAATGGGTTGCAAATCGTGCCACAATTTCATCTCACATGAATCACCACACGCTGGGTCCACCTCGAACCGCCGTCACAGGCCGCGCCGAGACTCCCCTGGCATTTGTTCAAGCCATCGTGCATGCCTACACCCAGCGCGGCATGGACCCGCAACCCGCATTGATCGAGGCACAAATTGCGCCAGAGACCCTGCACCATCCCGAGGCACGCATCACTGCACTGCAAATGGAATGGTTGTCAGCCACCGCCATGCGCGAACTGGACGACGAAGCCCTGGGCTGGTTTAGCCGCCGCCTGCCCTGGGGCAGCTACGGCATGCTGGTACGCGCCTCTCTGACCGCGCCCACTTTGGGTGTGGCGCTGGCCCGCTGGTGTCGCCACCACGGCCTGCTGACGGATGACATTCACCTGCAAGTCAGCACCGAGGCGGGCGTGGCGCACCTGCAGTTGCGCGAACAGCGCCCTCTGGGCACCCTTCAAGAATTTGCCGTGGTCTCGGTGCTGCGCAATGCTTTGGGCGTGGCCTGCTGGCTGACCGATTCGCGCATTCCTCTGGTGCAAACCACCTTGCGCTTTGCCCCACCACCCCATGCCGACAGTTACCGCGTGCTGTTTGACGGCCCCACGCAGTTCAACGCGCCCAAGCACAGCCTGCAGTTTGACGCGGGCTACCTGAGCTTGCCGGTGCGCCGCGACGAAACGGCTTTGCAACGCATGCTGCAGCGCGCCCTGCTGCTCACGGTGCGCCCTTACCGGCGTGACCGCCTGCTGGTGGAAAAAGTGCGCCAGACCCTGGCCGAACACCCCGAACACAGCCGCAACGCCGACGACTTGGCGGCTTGGCTCAACCTATCGGCCCGCACCTTGCATCGGCAATTGAAAGAAGAAGGCGCCAGCCTGCAGCAACTCAAAGACGCCGTGCGCCGCGACCTGGCCATGGACCTGCTGCTGCGCACGCAACGCCCCATCAAACAAATCGCGGCCGAGGTGGGGTTTCAGAATGAGAAGAGTTTCATGCGGGCGTTCAAAGGGTGGACCGGGGTGGCACCGGACGAGTTCCGCACCAGTCGCCAGGGCTGAGCCAAGCCCCAACCCAAGCGATCAACCCAAACGCAACTCGTGCATGCCCGTGAACACACGGGCAGCCCCAGCTTGCACCAACGGCGCATGCTGGGCAGGTGGCGCGGCATAGGCCCACACCGTGGCCCCGGCCGCCACGCCCGCTGTGATGCCCACCGTGGTGTCTTCAATGACCAAGCAACGCGCTGGATCCATCTGCAAGTGAGCAGCGGCGGCCAGATACACATCAGGGTGCGGCTTGCTGCGCGGCATCTCGTGGCCGCTGAAGATGCGTCCTTCAAAAAACTCGATCAGACCCACCTGCTTGAGCATCATTTCGACCTTGAAGCGGTCGGCCCCCGATGCCACGGCGATGCGGCCTTCGCAGTGATCGTGCAGGTGCGCCACCGCATCGTGCACACCTTCGATGGCGGTGATGCTTTGCGTCAGCCGCTCGTTTCGCCGGGCAAAGAACTCTTGCATCCAGGCGTCCGTCAAGGGTTGGCCGGTGTTCGCTTCAATGATGTCGCGCCGGCTTTTGACGGTGTAGCCGACAAAGAGTTGCATACATTCGGCCATCGTCATGCGCCAGCCCTGTTCTTCAAACATGTCCCTCAACACGCCGTTGGTGATGGATTCGCTGTCGACCAGCACGCCGTCGCAATCGAAAAGAATGGCTTCAAAGTTCATGCGGGGGATCATACGGTCAGTCACTGAGGCCGCTCAAAGCTCATCGCCATCCACATAAAACCAGCGACCGTCTTCGCGCACAAAACGGCTGAGCTCGTGTTGGCGCACCGCTTTGCCGCCCACCCTAAAACGCGCGACGAATTCGACCTCGGCCGTCTCAGCACCGGTGGCACGATGGTGCTTGATCTCCAAGCCCAACCATTTGCCGCCCGTTTCAAGCGTCAGCTCGGCAGGGCGCTTGCCGCTATGCCAAGTCGCCAACAAATAAGGCACATCGCCCCGTACGAAGGCGCTGTAGCGCGAGCGCATGAGGCGCTCGGCATCGGGTGCGGCTTGGCCTGCATGGTACGGGCCGCAGCAATCGTCTAAAGTCTGAAATTGGCCTCTGGGTCCTGTGCGGCCGCAAGGGCAAGGCACGGTCATCAAGCGCCTTTGCGCGCCGCGCTTTCGGCTTTGTGTTCTTCCATGGTGACGATGGATGCCTCTGCTTTTTTCCAGGCCGCAAAACCACCATCGATGTGGGCCACATTGGTCATGCCCATGTCTTGGAGGGTTTTGGTGGCCAGGGCGCTGCGCCAGCCTGCGCCGCAAAACAAGATGAACTCTTTGCTCTCGTCAGCAAACACGGGTTTGAAGTAGGGCGAGGCCGGGTCCACCCAGAATTCGAGCATGCCGCGCGGGGCCAGCAGCGCGCCGGGCACGGTGCCTTCGCGCTCCAGTTCACGCGGGTCACGGATGTCGACAATTTGCACGGCTGAGTCGACCAAGAGCGCTTGCACCTCGGCCACGCTGTGCGTGGTGACCTGGGCCATGGCCTCGTCGACGAGAGTTTGAAATCCTTTGGTAATCGGCATGTGTGTCTCCTTGATCCAACTTCATTTGCGCCAAAAGCCGGGGGTGAGAATGACCAGAAAGGACAAAATCTCCAAACGCCCCAAGAGCATGGCCAGTGTACAAATCCACAATTGCGTGGCTGACAAACTGGCGTAATTGCCTGCCGGGCCGACTTCATTCAGGCCGGGTCCCGCGTTGTTCACACTGGCCACCACGGCACTAAAGGCTGTCTCAAATGGCATGTCGGTCAACAAGAGCAGCAATGTCAAAACGATGATGGTGCCGCCATACATGAGCATGAAGCCAAGTACGGAAAAAATGGTGCGGTTGTCTACCGGATGACCCGCCATCGTCACGGGCTGTACGGCGCGGGGATGGATGATGGCCCGCATTTCACGACGCGCTTGTTTGATCAAAATCACCAAGCGGGCCATTTTGATGCCTGCGCCCGTGGAGCCTGCGCTGGTGGCAATACCGGACAAAATGAGCATCACAATAGGTGCAAAAACAGGCCACTGGGTGTAATCGACCGTGGCATAGCCAGTGGTAGAGCCAATCGAGATGACGTTGAAAAGACTCATTCGGATGATGTCAGCCAGGTCGGCAGGGTGGCCTTTGAACCACAGCAAAGCGGCGATCATCAAACTAACGCCCACCAGCAAGCCAATAGATGCCCGCCACTCGGGATCACGCAGAACTTTCAAAGGCTGGCGTTTGACCAAGGCGACAAAATACAAGGCGAAATTACAGCTGGCCAAAAGCATGAATACGATCGCAATCCACTCCAAAGTGGGCGAGTTAAAAAAACCAAAACTCGCATCATGTGTGGACAAGCCGCCCAAGCTGAGCGTGGTGAACATGTGCGCCCAAGCATCCAGCCAAGTCATGCCGCCCCAGCGATAGGCCAACAAACACGCCAACGAAAGCAGGCAATACACCGTCCACAATCCTTTGGCGGTTTCGGTGATGCGAGGCGTGAGCTTGCTGTCTTTCATAGGACCAGTGGCTTCTGCGCGAAACAACTGGCTACCGCCCACACCCAGCATGGGCAAAATAGCCACGGCCAAAACCAAAATGCCCATGCCCCCCAACCACTGCAAAAAACAGCGCCACAGGTTGATCGATGGGGGCAAATGGTCCAAACCCACAATCACGGTTGAGCCGGTGGTGGTGAGCGCCGACATGGCTTCGAAATACGCTCCTGAAAAGCTCAATGGTTTAGGCGTCTGGGCAAAGTGCAAAAGAAAAGGCAGGCACGCGATCAAGGGCAACAAGGTCCAAACCAAGCCAACCAACAAAATGCCATCGCGCGACTTCAGCTCATTGGCTGGTACACCAAGCCGCCCAAGCAAAAGCAAAGCCAGTCCGACCAGCACACACACGCCCATCGTGATGGCATAGGCGCTTGTCGCGCCATCGTTCAAGACCATCGACATGGTCAGAGGCACCAGCAAGGTCAGCACGAACACCAAAACGATCTTGCCCAACACAGGGGCGACACGGTAGAGAAGCATGATCAACCAAAAAAGGTCGCGCTGACCTGAAAGAGTTTTTCCACCGCACGCACATCCTGCTTGTTGGGAATGAACAAGACGATGTGGTCATTGGCTTCGATCAGGGTGTCATGGTGCGGCATGAGCACTTCGGAATTTTTTCCCTCGCCACGCACAATGGCGCCCATGCTCACCCCCTTGGGCAACTTGATCTCCTCGACATGTCGCCCCACCAACTTCGAAGTCTTGATGTCGCCCCGCGCAATGCCCTCCAAGGCTTCTGCAGCGCCCCGGCGCAGGCTGTGCACCGCCGCCACATCGCCTCGGCGCAAATGCGCCAGCAGCTCGCCGATCACAGTTTGTGCGGGCGAGATCGCGATGTCGATCGTGCTGCCTTGCATCATGTCGGCATAAGCGCGGCGGTTGATCAGGGCCATCACACGCCGCGCGCCCATGCGCTTGGCCAGCATGGCCGACATGATGTTGTCCTCGTCGTCGCTGGTCAGCGCCAAAAACAAGTCCATCTCGCCCACGTTCTCTTCTTGCAGCAAGTCTTCGTCGGCGCCGTCGCCATTCAGGATCAGCATGCTGGACGGCAGCTGACTGGCCAGATATTCACAGCGCTTTTTGTCACGCTCGATCAGCTTCACTTCGTATTGGTCCGCCAGAATGCGCGCCAAACGCAAGCCCACTTTGCCGCCACCAGCCAACATCAGGCGCTTCACGGGTTGGTCGGTCTTGTGAATCCCGCCCAATACGATAGGGATCTTGCGCGTATCGGCCAACACAAACACCTCGTCGCCGGGCAAGATGCGAGTCTCGGGCAGAGCGTCCACCAGCGCGTCTTGCCGGTACAGGGCCACCACGCGCATCTCGGCATGCGGCAGACGGTCACGAAACTCGGCGATAGTGTGGTTCACCAGCAAGCTGTCGGCCGCGGCGCGCACCACGATCAGGCTGACGCGGCCCTCGGCAAATTCGAGCACCTGCAGAGCCTCGGGATATTGGATGAGCTGCTCGATGTAGCGCATCACCGACTCTTCAGGGCAGATCACATGGTCAACCGCGAAACCGGACTTACCCAACAAGTCGTCGCCCTCGTTGAACTCGGGCGAACGCAGTCGGGCAATGGTCGTGGGCACGTTGAACACATCGTGGGCGATCTTGCAGACCACCAAATTCGACTCGTCGGCCGCAGCGCAGGCAATCAACATGTCGGCATCTTGTGCCCCGGCCTCATGCAAAACCGAAGGCTGAATGCCGTTGCCCACCACGCCGCGCAAGTCCAGGCGCTCTTGCAAAAGGCGCAATCGCTCGGGGTCCTGATCGATGACGGTGATGTCGTTTTGCTCGGAAACCAGGCTTTCAGCGACGCTTTCGCCCACACGGCCAGCTCCGAGGATGATGATGTTCATGGAGAGAAATGATACGTTAATGGGCAGAGGATTTCAGTGCCAGTGCCGTCCCTGTTTTCTGATCGCAGCCTGCGACAGTCCCAGCAACGTATCCCAAATTTCACAATTGACTTGCTGCTCATCGTGGGGCACCTGCACGCGAATCAAGACTCGACTCGGCACTCACTGCCGGGGTCATCCGCCCTTGTTCGGAGGACAAATAAGGAAGCATGCGCGCCCTGGGCATTTGCGAGTCCTCGGCAGGTTTTTCTAAAGATGCAAATCAGGTTTTGGGCAGCGTCACGCCGACCTGACCTTGGTATTTGCCGCCCCGGTCTTTGTAGCTGGTTTCGCACACATCGTCTTTATCGCTTTCAAAGAACAGCACCTGGGCGCAGCCCTCACCCGCATAAATTTTGGCGGGTAGCGGCGTGGTGTTGCTGAACTCCAGCGTGACATAGCCCTCCCACTCAGGCTCGAACGGGGTCACGTTGACGATGATGCCGCAACGGGCATAGGTACTTTTGCCCAAACAAATGGTGAGGACATTGCGAGGAATTCGGAAGTACTCCAGTGTGCGGGCCAGCGCAAAGCTGTTGGGCGGGATGATGCAAACATCGCTTTCGATGTCCACAAAACTGCGTTCATCGAAGTTTTTAGGGTCCACCACGGTGCTGTAGATGTTGGTAAACACCTTGAACTCTGGCGCGCAGCGGATGTCGTAGCCATAACTGCTGGTGCCGTAGCTCACGATTTTCTGGCCCGTCGCATCCTTGCGGATCTGGCCCGGCTCGAAAGGCTCGATCATTCCGTGCTCTTCGGCCATGCGGCGGATCCATTTGTCGCTCTTGATGCTCATCGCTCAACCTTTTGATGTTTGTGGCATTTTAAGGGGGCGCACAAAACCCTTTGGCTATGGGCTCAGTCCGGGTTTTTGACATCATTTGTGTCAATGCCGCCTCTTGTCACGTACTCGACTGTGCAAACATACCAGCACAAATTATTTCGTATACGATATCCGAAATTTTTTTCACCATGCTCCCTTGGATCACCCTTGACTCCTCAGACCGCATCAAAACCATGCGGGACATCTCACTGGCAAAGTTGGTGAGGGAGGATCTGCTCGAACACATTCTCCAAGGCCATTTGCAACCGGGCGACCGAATCAGCGAGCCCGATGTAGCCAACCGCCTGCAGGTGTCGCGGGTGCCTGTGCGCGAGGCATTGCGGGAGCTGGAAAGCTCTGGACTGGTGGTTTCACGAAAGCATGCGGGCGTATTTGTCAGGGCCATCGAGGCACATGAAGTGCGTGACTTGTACGAGATGCGCAGCCTGCTCGACGGCTTCGCTGGCGCCAAAGCTGCCGCCTTGCCCCAAGTCAAACGACAAGCGCTGACCCAAGCGCTGAATGAATCCATCGCCGCCATGCGACAAGCGCACGACAAAAACAAGCTGCCTGCTTATTACTCGGAAAACCTGCACTTCCATTGGCAAATCGTTGTGGCGGCGCGCAACGAGCAACTCAGCCGCACCTATCAGGAAGTGGTGCAAAAGCTGCACCTGGCCCGATTGCAAAGTCTGGCCCAGGTCAGTGGCATGGCCACCTCGATCGCAGAACACCTCATGATCAGCCAGGCCATTGAGCAGGGGGATGCTCCCAGTGCCCAAAGCCTACTGGCTGAGCACGTGACTCAGGCTCACCAGCGCTTGACCCGAAGCATGCCCAGCACCGCACATATTTCAACCACCCCCGAGGAGACAACATGAAAAGACGCACTCTTATACAAGCCGCCCCGTTGCTGATGGGCTTGCCTGGCCTGGCCAGCGCGCAAGCTGCCTACCCAAATCGCCCCATCAAATACATCGTTCCGGTGGCCCCTGGCGGCGGCTCCGACATGATTGGCCGCCAACTTTGCGATCGCTTGGGCAAAGTGCTGGGCCAGTCGATGGTGGTAGAAAACCACGGCGGCGGCGGCGGCGTGATCGCTTCGCAAATGACCGCAAAAGCCACACCGGATGGCTATACCCTGATGCAAGGCTATGTGGCCACGCACGGCACGGCCCCTGCCACACGCAAACTCAACTACGACCCGATCAAGGACTACACACCACTGGGCATGATTGGCACCACCCCCAATGTGCTGGTGGTGAACGCCAATACGCCCGCCAAAGATGTCAAAGAATTCATCGAGTTCGTCAAGAAAAACCCCGGAAGAATTTCTTACGGTTCAGCCGGTGCGGGCTCATTAACGCATTTGACAGCCGAGTTGTTCAAAATGCAGACCGGTGCCTTCATGGTGCACATCCCCTATCGCGGCATTGCCCCTGCCACCACCGATTTGATCGCTGGGCAAACCCAGGCCATGTTTCCGGGTCTGGCCGCCGCTTTGCCGCACATCCGCGGCGGACGCGTGCGTGCGTTGGCAGTGACTGGCAACCAACGCCACCCGGCGCTCAAAGACGTGCCGACCATGGAAGAGGCGGGCCTGAAGGGCTTTGATGCCCAGCAATGGTATGGCGTGGTCGGCCCGGCTGGCATGCCTGCACCCATCGTCAAACAAATCAACGACGCCATCGCCCAGGTGCTGGCACAACCGGATTTCCGGGACAAACTCAGTGCAGAAGCCGTGGAGCTGACGCCCATGACACCTAACCAATTCCTGGACTACATGAAGCGCGATTTGGCCCGCTGGACCGACTTGGCTCGCGAACGCAAGATCAACTTGGACGCCTGATTTTTTAAAACCCAGACTGGACTGAACATGACGATCAATACCGCGGTTGCCGCTGACCACAACGCGCCGCCCATCACGGCACAACTGGCCCAATTTGTGGCCGAACACCCCAGCCAAGGCTGGAACGAAACCGTCGAACACGAAGCACACCGCACCTTTTTGAACTGGCTGGGCTGCGCCATCGGTGCAGCGAAACACGAGGCCGTCGAGTCGGCCTTGGCTGCCGTGAACATGCTAGCCCCCTCGCAACAAGCCACCATCGCTGGCCGCGCAGAACGCGTGGACATGGCCAGCGCGGCCCTGATCAACGGCATCTCGTCGCACACTTTTGACTTTGACGACACCCACCTCAAAACCATCATCCACCCGGCAGGCCCTGTGGCATCTGCCGTGATGGCTTTGGCCGAAACCCAAAACAGCTCGGGCAGGCAAGTGCTCGACGCATTGGTCTTGGGCATTGATGTGGCTTGCCGCATGGGCAATTTGGTTTACCCCCAGCACTACGACCGCGGTTGGCACATCACCGGCTCCACCGGCACTTTGGGTGCTGCCGCTGCATGCGCGCGATTGCTGGGCCTCAATGCACAGCAAACGGCCATGGCTTTGGGCATTGCGGCTTCGCAACCCGTGGGCTTGCGAGAACAGTTTGGCACCATGACCAAGCCTTTTCACCCCGGCGGCGCTGCGCGTGCGGGTTTGATGTCGGCCCTCATGGCCAAGCATGGCTTCACGTCCAGCGCCCGTGCACTGGAAGCGCCGCGCGGTTGGGCCCAAGTGTTGTCCACCAAATACGACTGGCGCGAGGCGCAAGACGAATTGGGCCAGCGCTTTGAGATCAGCTTCAACGCCTACAAGCCCTTTGCATGCGGCATCGTGATCCACCCCAGCATCGACGCTTGCGCCCAACTGCGTGCACAAGGCGTCAAAGCGGAAGAAGTCAAGAGCATCGAGCTGCGCGTGCACCCGCTGGTGCTTGAGCTGACTGGCAAGAAGACACCGCAAGACGGCTTGCAAGGCAAGTTCAGCGTGTACCACGGCTGCGCAGTGGGCCTGATCTTTGGGCGCGCGGGCGAAGAGGAGTTTTCAGACCACATCGTGCGTCGCGAAGACGTGGTGCGCTTGCGTGACAAAGTGCAAGCGGTGGTGGACACCTCGGTGCGTGAAGAGAGCGTGTACGTCACAGCCCACCTGATCGATGGCCGCAGCGTGAAGGTGCATGTGGAGCACGCCATTGGCTCTTTGCAAAAGCCCATGACCGATGCCGACTTGGAGAGCAAGTTCCATGACCTGTCCGACCCGATTTTGGGTGCCGAGCGTGTCAACGCCATTTTGAAGAGCTGCTGGAGCCTCGGGCAAGCCCCCAACTTGCAAGCTTTGCTGGCCTTGCTCAAGCCCTGATTCATCAGGTGCTGACCCTAAGCCGAGGCCATTGTGCCTCGGCTTTTTTATGCCATCGTCGTCAAGCGGCTAACCGAATGGCTTGATGACTTCAACGCGTCACGCGCCCCTGAACGCCTTGCACCAAGTAGTTCATGTTCAGGATCTGGGCATCGCTCAAGCTTTGGCCTGCAGGCACCACCAGCTTGCCCTCGTTGTCGGTGATGGGGCCTGTGAAAGGCAACAATTGGCCTGAGCCCACACGCTTTTGTTGGGCCAAGATCTCGTCTTGAACTTTTTTCGGCACCTTGGGGCCAAATTCACCGACGCGGATCATGCCGTCTTTGATGCCGCCCCACACACTGCCCGAAGACCATGTGCCAGACATGGCAGCCCTGACCCTGGACGTGTAGTAATCGCCCCACTGGTGCGTCACCGCGATGATCTGCGCATCCGGGCCGATCTTGCGCATGTCGGAGTGGTAGGCCACGGCCATCTTGCCGCGCTCTTGCGCCGCAGCCATCACGGCCGTCGAACCGGTGTGGAACGCGATCACATCCACGTCTTGGTTGAACAAGGCCATGGCCGCTTCACGCTCTTTGGGTGGGTCAAACCAGGCGTTGAGCCAAACCACTTTGACGGTGGCTTTTGGGTTGACCGAGCGCATGCCCAAAGTGAAAGCATTGATGCCCTGCAGCACCTCAGGGATCGGGAAACCCGCCACATAACCCGCTACGTTGGTCTTCGTCATGCGTCCGGCGGCGATGCCCGCCAGATAGCGGCCTTCGTAATAACGGGCGTTGGAAGCCGCCACGTTGGGGGCCGTTTTGAAGCCGGTGACCGACTCGAACTTCACACTCGGAAACTCTTTGGCCACCTTGAGCGTGGGCTCCATGTAACCAAAGCTGGGCGTGAAGATGATCTGGTTGCCTTGTTGGGCCAAGTCGCGGATCACGCGTTCCGCGTCAGCGCCTTCGGCCACATCGGCCACAAAAGTGGTCCTGACCTGATCGCCCAAAGCCTTATCAACGGCCTTGCGGCCCTCGTCGTGCTGCTTGGTCCAGCCCGCCTCGGTGATGGGCGAGACATACACAAAACCGGCCTTGATGGGCTCGGTGATTTTGGTGGGAGATTGCGCATGAACGGCAGGAAGAAAAAAGCAGGCGGCCACGAGCGTGGCTGCGAGGTTTTTATACATGGTAGTCCTCTACATGGCCCCGGTGATACACAAAACGAAGCCCGCCGGGGCAGCGGGCTTCGGGGTGGGATTCTAACCGGCGGATGAAGGCCTTCTTGAGCCCCCACATTGCCAAAACCTCAGACCACCACCTGCTGGTCCAGCGCCTTGGTCCAATGCAAAACTTCCACGCTCTGGCGCAGCCCGCAAGTCCAGAAGGGGTCAGTCTGCATCAGTTGATGGACACCTTCTTTGGACTCGGACTCCACGATCCACAAGCCACCTTTGGGCACCTGCCCAAGTTGCTCGCGCAAACTGCCCGCCACGCGCACTTGCGCCTGATGTGCAGCCACCCAATCAATGTGGGCTTGCAAATGTGTTGCACGCAAAGCGCCCTGATCGGGTCGGTCGGTGAATAAAACGGCAAACAACATGATCAGTCCTCCTCTATTCAAACTCTGGGCATCCACCCAGTTCTCAAAGCATGCGCCCAATCAGGACGGTCGCGCTCTTGTGCTAAGAGCGCCATGGATTCATGGTCATAGGGCACGCTGATCAACTCACAACGCCAGTGCCCCTCAGATTTCTCAACCACCGCATATCGTGCATCGGGGCTGCCGTTCTCTATGCGATGAAACTGGGAAAAGGGGTAAGGGTGATCGTCATCGTATGCAGGCAAGCCGACACTGCCCGGGTTGATGATGAGCAACCTTGCACGCAATCGAACCGACCGTGGAAAATGGCTGTGACCGCAGGCCAGCAAGCTGATGTGTTCGGGTATTCGTCCTTCCAAACGCTCTTCAATCTCTGCCGCGCTTGCCAAGCGGGCCGCTTCGCCTTCCGGTGTTTCTAGCAAATACTCGATGTCGCTGCGAGGACTGCCATGGCACAGCGCCACATCATGGCCCAATTGCTCAGGCCAAATTTGTGCCGTGTGCAGCCGGGGGTCCACCGAGTCAGCGTGCGACGCCAACCAATTTTTGACCAACGGGTTCAATTGACCCGATGTGTAGGCATCCGACAAATTCTGACGCTCTATCGGTAAGCGCAACACCTGACGCTCATGATTGCCTGCGACATGCAGCCATGGCAAATTTTGAAGTCGGTCTGCGGTCTCAACGGGAAGCAATGGGCCACTCAAGCTGTCCCCCAAATTCACCACACACTGAATTTTTCGGTGACTCATGTCGGCAATCACGGCGTCCAGAGCAGCCAAATTGCCATGAATATCTGAAACAAATGCCAATCGCATCACGCCCCCTCTTGGTCTGTTTTATCCCTGACTGGCCACCCAACCATGACCGGCTTGTGTCAGTCTGTATTTTTGCAAGCGGCTGTTGGGTTTATCGGGCACCGTCATCTGTATCAGTTTGGCCGCCAACGCTGGCCGCAAATGCAGTGCCAGAAAATTTGGCCGATGGGACAAACCCAAGGCATGCATCAACTCCTGCAAGCTCAATGTCTGACCGCCCAGCGCAACAAGCAGACGCGCGACTTGTTCGGTGACTTGTTCGGTGACTTGTTCGGTGACTTGTTCGGTGACTTCGGGTGTGACTCGTTCGCTTTGTCCCTGCCCTACCCTGAGCGCCTTCAAATAGGCGGGGTCAAACGGGAACTCCAGCCACATGTCGTAAGGGTCATAGCGGAGCACTGGCTTGGGAGTGCCCGCCGCTTCGCAAGCCGCAAAAATCCGCTCCACCCCACGGCCCCAGGCCTCGATCTCACCCGCTCTGAAAAAAGCATTGGCAATCGCCGGGTTGTAGGGGCTGGACGAATGCGCGCCCAGCAGCGTGTCCAAGGTCCAGCCCTCGGGTAACACAGCGGGGTTCCACATGCGCAAGCGGTTTTCGTACACCCGAATCTGCACGGGCGCGGTCACCGCATAGTCGCGGTGCACCAGTGCGTTCAGCAATGCTTCGCGCAGCGCCGCACGCGGCACCGGAAAGGTCTCCACCCGCACAATGCCATCGTAAGAAATGACCGCCTTCAGGTATTTGGTGAGCAACAAGTCCAGCGTGTTCTTGACCTGGTGGAACAAATCGCCCTCCACCTCGTCGTGGTACAGCAGCTCGGTTTCTGTCTCGAAAAAGCCCACTTTCACAAACGCCCCGGTCACAAAGCGCTGGGGGTCTGCCGCAAACAGCAAAGCCGTGGCACGTTTGAAATACGCGCCCTCTTTCAGTCGCAACTTGTCCAGCAAGTGGGCATCGCTCTCGGCCAGCGTCTCGGCATCAAGCCGACCGCTGCGCTGGGCCAACTGGCGAAACCGCGCCATGGCCGGGGCCGACACATCGGCCAGGCTGAATTGGGGCAGCGGCACACCGTCCCAAGTTCTGCCATGGCGACCCAACAAAAAACGGTCCAGTGCCGCGCCCTTGAGTTCTTGCAGCGTGCTGCCGCTGCGCATGTAGTAATGGCCTCGGTAGCTGATCGGGTTGGGATAGGCCTGCACCACCACCTCCAGGTAGGGCAAGTCAGCTTCGTCGTGCAGATTCACATCCACCACGATCCCCAGCAGGTCGCGCACCTTGTTGGGCAAGTCTTCCAAGAGCTTGGCTGCATCAGGCAAGCCGACCACTTGACCCTGGTCATTTACCCCCAGCAGCAAACGACCACCTTGCGCATTGGCAAAGCCACACACCCAGCGCAGGTAGTCATCGCGCCAGGTTTCTTTCCATTCGGTGTGCTGGGATTCTTGCTTGAGCATCGCGCCATTTTGACAGGCAAGGTTTTCAATCCTGCTCAGCAAACCCCTGAAA
>JAIXOZ010000065.1 GCA_027486495.1 Comamonadaceae bacterium
ACAGCACCACCGTGCCCGTGAGCACCTTGGGCCGCGCCGATTTGCTCGAACGTGGGCAAAGCACTTTGGGCGAGACCCTGAACGGCTTGCCCGGCGTGTCCAGCACCTACTTTGGCCCCAACGCCAGCCGCCCCACCATCCGTGGGCTCGATGGGGACCGCATCCGGGTGCTGAACAACAGCGCCTCCAGCCTCGATGCCTCGGCGCTGAGCTACGACCACGCGGTGCCGCTGGATGTCTTGTCCACCGACCGTGTGGAAGTCTTGCGCGGCCCGGCCGCCTTGCTCTATGGCGGCAGTGCCGTGGGCGGGGTGGTCAACGTGATCGACAACCGCATCCCACGCGCGCCGGTCTCGGGTGTGCAGGGCAAGGCCCAGCTGCAAGCGGGCACGGGCAACAAGGAGCGCAGCGTGGCGGGCCTGCTGGAGGCGGGCAACGGGCGTTATGCCCTGCATGTGGACGGCTTTGATCGCCGCACAGGCGATGTGCGCGTGCCGGTGTCGCTCGGTTGCGAGAAACCCGGTTCACCTGCCAATGCGCGGCGCATCTGCAACTCGGCCAGCACCGCCCGTGGCGGGGCCATCGGGGCCAGCACCTTTTGGGACCACGGCTATTTGGGCGCTTCGGTCAACAGCTACCAAAGCGACTACGGCACCGTGGCCGAAGACGAAGTGACGATCGGCATGAAGACCACCCGCTACGCGCTGGAGGGCCAAGTGCGCCAACTGCCGGGCTGGTTTGAGAGCGTTAAAGCCCGTCTGAGCCACACCGATTACCAGCACACCGAGTTTGAAGGCGCACAAGCGGGCACCGTGTTTGCCAACCAAGGCCAAGACCTGCGCATCGAGGCGCGGCACCGCCCCTTGGCAGGTTGGCAAGGCGTGGCGGGCGTGCAGACCGAATCCAGCCGCTTTTCTGCGGTGGGCGACGAAGCGTTTGCCCCCTTCAGCCGCACGCGCAGCCAGGCCCTGTTTGTGCACGAAGAGCTGGCTACCGACTGGGGCCAAGTCACGGCCGGGGCGCGTTGGGAGTCGGTGCGGGTTGAATCCTTGGGCAGCCCCGAGTTGAGCCATTTTGACGAGGGCATTGGGACCCAGAAGTTCAGCCCCTTCAGTCTGGCCATGGGGGCGGTGTTCAAACTATCACCCGCATGGTCTTTGACCGGCAACGCGGCCTTGACGCAACGCGCACCCAAGGACTACGAGTTGTTTGCCAACGGCCCGCATCTGGCCACAAACGCCTGGGAAATCGGCAACAAGGAACTGGGCTTGGAAAAGTCCAAGAGCCTGGATGCAGGTTTGGAATGGAAATCCGGCCTCCATCGCTGGAATGTGACGGCCTTTGTCAGTCAATTTGCCAACTACATTGGCCTGATGAACACCGAAGAGGTTGAGGATGACTTGCCGGTGCAGCGCTACCAAGGCGTGAAGTCCCAATTCAGAGGGCTTGAAGCCAGTGGTCGCCAACGTTTGTGGCAAAACACGTCCACACTCGATCTGGACTGGCGTGTCGACACGGTGCGTGCCACGAACATCCGCACCGGTGAGCCCTTGCCTCGGATCGCGCCCCTGAGGTTGGGCGCAACGCTGGTCCATGGCCAAGGCCCATGGCGTGCCAAGCTGGGGGCTGACTGGCATGCCGCGCAAAAGCGGGTGCCCGATGGCAGCGTGGCCACCGGCGCTTACACCTTGGTCAACGCCAGCGTGTCTTACCGCCAGAAGCTGGACAACACGGTGTTGAACTGGTTTGCCCGCCTGGACAACCTGACCGATCAGCAGGCCTACAGCGCCACCTCCATCCTGACCAGCACCGCTTTTGGCAAGTCGCCTTTGCCGGGGCGCAGTTTCAAGCTGGGGGTTCAGGCCAGCTTCTGAGGGCCCGCGTGACGTCGCCCAAGGTGGTGGCGCTACGTGGTTTCCGAGGAGATGCCGCGCTGGCAGGACGGGATAATCAAGCCATGAACCTTGATCATCCCGTTCTGTCATCTCTCTTGCCTGTGGTGCTGCTCATCTTGATCGGCTTTGTAGCGGGCAAAGCCAAGCTCGTGAGGTCCGAGTCGGTGCGGGATTTGTCCAACCTGGTGTTTCTGGTGCTGACGCCAGCGCTGCTGTTTCGCACCATGAGTTCGGTGCACCTGGAGCGCCTGGACATGCGCCCGGTGCTCCAATACTTTTTGGTGGCGGCGGTGCTGTTTTTTGCCATGTTGATCGCCAATGGCCGCGATTCGCGCGCTTCGGTACTGGCGCTGGCCGGTATCTTCAGCAACACCTTGATGATCGGCGTGCCCCTGATCGGCTTGGCCTACGGGGAGGCGGGGCAGGTCTTGTTGTTCACCCTCATCTCCTTGCATGCGCTGGTGCTGCTGACCATGGCCACCGTGGTGTTGGAGTTGCAAATGGCCCGCGAGCAGGCCGCTGTTTCTGGCCAAAAAGGCCTTCTGTGGCGCACAGTAGGCCAGGCCATCCGAAGCGCAGTGCTGCACCCGGTGCCTTTCCCCATCATCGTAGGCCTGCTGTATGCGCAAACCGGCTGGGGTCTGCACCCGGTGGTGGACAAACCTTTGCAATTGCTGGGCAGCGCCTTTGGCCCCATCGCGCTGGTGCTGGTGGGCATCACCCTGTCACAAACCCCGATTGGCAAAAACCTGGGGCCAGCCCTCAAGCTGTCGCTGGTCAAGACGGTCTTGCACCCGGTGCTGATGCTGGCCGTGGGTTGGGCGCTGGGATTGCGGGGCTTGGCTTTGTCGGTGATGGTGGTGGCCGCTGCTTTGCCCATTGGTGCCAATGTGTTTTTGTTCTCTCAGCGCTACCGCAAAGAGGAAGACACGGTGACTGCCGCCGTGGCCGTGTCGACATTGCTTTCCATGTTGGGCATCTCGGGGGCGATGGCTTTGTTGCCGCTTTTGCCTGCCTGATCTTGTCCCATTCGGCACACGCGGCCCCATGCCCTACCATGGGGCCATGATCCAAACTTTGCCCCCAGCGCTTCATGCCGACCTCCACACCCTGAGCGGGGCTGCAGGTCGCATCGCCGTGTATGCGGGCGGATCGGGGCCGCCGGTTTTATTGGTGCACAGCATCAATGCGCTGGCTTCGGCGGCTGAAATTCGCCCACTGTTTGAGGCTTTGCGACAGGACCACAGCGTCTACGCCTTGGACTTGCCCGGTTATGGCTTGTCTGATCGCTTGCCGCGCGCCTACGCCGTGGGCGACATGTGCGACGCCATCAACCAAGTGGCGCAATGGGTGACGCAGCGCCACCCGGGCCAGCCTTTGCAGGTGATGGCCGTGTCGCTGTCGTGCGAATTTGTGGCCCGTGTGGCTCAACAAATGCCAGACTTGTTCGCCGCTTTGGCCTTGGTCAGTCCCACGGGTTTTAGGGGCGGCAAGTCCTTGCGTCAGCCTGCGGGCAGCACGCTGTTCATGGCCGGGTTTGACCGTTTCTTGCGCAGCCCGGGGCCGGGTTGGGGGCGCTTTTTGTTTCGGCAGTTGTCGCGGCCTTCGGTGGTGCGTTACTTTCTGCGCCGCACCTGGGGCGGTCAGCAGATCGATGAAACCTTGTGGGCTTATGCCGTGCGCACCGCGAATGTCCCCAACGCAGAGCAGGCCCCCTTGTCATTTTTGAGTGGTGCCTTGTTCAGCGCCGACATGCACGATGTGTATGAAAGTTTGTGCCTGCCGGTGTGGGTGGTGCACGGCACGCGGGGCGATTTCACCGATTACCGGGCGCTGGACTTGGTGCGCGATCGCCCCAATTGGCAAGAGACGGTGATGCAGGCCGGGGCCATGCCTTACTTTGAAGACATCGGTGCTTTCATGACGGCTTACCGAGCCTTTCTGGCCCCGTTCAACAATCGGCCGTAGGTCTGGCCTTTGTGGTCCAACGTCTCTCGTTTGGCGAAGTGACAGGGCTTGGCCTTCAGCGCGGCAGTTGCGACGCCTCTCGTGCCAAAGCTTCGATGCGGGCCCAATCACCTTGGGCCAGCGCATCGGCAGGCACCAACCACGAACCGCCCACGCAGGCCACGTTGGGCAGGCTCAAAAACTCAGCGGCATTGCCCGGCGTCACGCCGCCGGTGGGGCAGAACTTCACGTCAAAGAACGGGCCACCCCAAGCCTTGAGCATGGCGGGGCCGCCCGCCTGCATGGCCGGGAAAAACTTGAGCTCGGTGTAACCGTCTTCTTGGGCCATCATGATTTCGCTGCCGGTGGCCACGCCGGGCAAAAGCGACAAACCGAGGTCGCGGCAGGCCTGACCCACGGCACGGGTGTAGCCAGGGCTGACTGCAAACTGCGCGCCCGCATTGGCCGCAGCCGCAGCGTCGGCCGGGCTGCGCACGGTGCCAGCTCCCACCACCGCGCCGGGCACCTCTTTGGCAATCGCCTCCATGCAGGCCAGGGCTTGCGGCGTGCGCAGGGTGACTTCGAGCATGCGGATGCCGCCCGCCACCAAAGCACGGGCCATGGGCACAGCGTGTGC
>JAIXOZ010000112.1 GCA_027486495.1 Comamonadaceae bacterium
GAGGTGCTTGTACATCTGGCAACTTGGACTTGGCGGTTTGAGTGGCAATGATGCCTTGACATCCTCAGCCACCCATCACCGGGTTCATCTTTGTTGCACCTCGTACTTGAATCCGCCAGGTTAATGACAGGCTTAGCGCAAGATTCAGGCACTGCCAGCCAGTCCAATCCGGCAAGGAACAGGGTGTCCGCATGACCCGGATTCCATTGGTTTGAAACTTTTTCTCCACCGGCGATCCAGGGGTTCATTGCATCGCTCAATGAAAAGGGTGATAAATAAATTTCCGGTTCAAAAAAAACCGATTCCTTAGTGTGCTTGAAATAATCCCAGACTTTCAAATGACCACCAGTTAATCCTCTAAAATCACGATGAAAAAGTAACTTTTTCACGATTGACTTTCAATTATTTTATTGTTTTTTTAGAATTACGTAAAACTCTATTGAATTTCTATTGGTGAAGTATAATCTTTCAACACTCAAATTAATATAACCCATATCTTTTAAAGTTCTAATTATCAAGTCAAATGAATCAGGGGTAAAGTATAAGGAATGAACATCAATATACTCGCCTTTACTGCTTATCCACTCATTTACAGCCGGAGTTATTTTATGCACTTTGACTGGATCAGGTTTTTTAAAATAAATTTCAGAATTTTCAATAAATTCATTCCAATGAATAATCGGATCATTGTGTGTTGTATATGCTCTATGAAGAATTACTTCCCTCAAACCATGTAATTTTTTTTTACTGTAATATGCATCAATAATATCAGGCACCAAAGTTAATGGCAAATATCTATCAAAACAGAACCTTTTGTCGGGTATAACAAGAAAATAATAACCACCATCTTCTAAAATAGAATTAACACCTTGCAAATGCCCTATTAAATCAGGTTGATGCTCAATGCAGTGACTTGATATTATATAATTAAATTTATCCTCTATTGCCCCAATATCTAAATTTTTTAAAACATAATTTATTTCTGGTACATCATCAAAAGCACGACCACCTTTTTGAGCTCGCGCAATAAGTTCATTTCTATTCAATACATCAGCATATTTTATATTAGCGCCACGGATTATTGGATTAACAAATGGTCCAATTTCTAAAATTTTCAATTCACTATCGATTAAATTTATAAAATCAAACCTGTTTTTTATTTTATTAGCACTACGCCCGACATGACGCCCTATTGATTGCCAATGGAGTAACGGATCATCTATTTTTTCGAAGTCAATATCTCTATTGCTCTCAATGTAGCAATTTAAGTCAAATTCCAGTGGGAACATAGCACTCCTTCAAATTGGATTATTGTTTGAATTTTTCAAGATCAATCATTTTTATTTTTTTCCCGGAGATTAGTATTTTTTCAATGTATGGAACTTCATTCAAAATAAATAAATTTGATGCAAATATATTTTTATAATGTTCTTGGCTTTTCAGAGATTTATATTGTAAATTTTTTAGAATAATTTCATTTAAATTTTGAATTAAAGCATCCACCAGTTTTAAATGCTCCTTATCAATTGAATTAAAATTTGAAATAATTAACTTAAATTCTTTCATTATTTTCAAATATTGACCTGAATTATCATCTGGATGCTCGCAATATTTTATAGCTTGATTCAATATCATCTCCAAGAACCTAGGAATGATAATATGAGTTGACAAATAATTATTATTAAAAGGAGTGTCAGGAAAACTCAATAGTAACTTTTTAAAATATCTCAACCTACTTATTGCCATATTTATAGAATATGAAGTGCTGTTTGCATTAATACACCATGCACTTACAGTTTTTTTTACAAAAACATTAGACCATCCATTTCTAAACAATCGAATAAATAAATCATCATCTTCGTACCCTCTAAATTGTTCATCAAAACCACCTACATCCTCATATGCTTTTCTACTAATTAAAGCAGCAGATGGCAAAATAAATAAATCATTTGATAGCATTTCTTTAATATCTACCTTCGGGTGTTTACTTTTTGCATCGCTAAGTAGGCTTCGATTCAGTACTTTTCCTTCTTCATCTGCATGCCATAAATCACCGTAAGACCAGCCAAACATCGGGTCATCTCGATCAACGCCGTCAAGCAAATACTCATTATGTCTCGGCAAATAATAATCATCTTGATCAAGAAATGTAATAAAACATGATTTACTTTTACTGACTCCATAATTACGCGCCGATCCTTGTCCTCCATTTTTTTTTCTATATAGGTCGAATTTATAAATTTTTTGAATATTTAATAAATATTCATACTCCTCCTGCCTAGATCCATCATCAACAATTATTATTTCCTCAGAAGATACTGTTTGATTTATTACGCTATCAAGCGCTCTTTTAATATATTTTGATCCATTGTAAAATGCTATAATTGTTACAATGCTTTTTTTCATAAAATACTCACTTAATTATTTGATTTTATATGAGTTAGGGATTGCCTGAATAACTTATCATCTGTTGCTGTGCACAGCCTGATTGTTTGAAGGCGTGATTTTGAGTGAAACCCTCAGTCATAACGCCATTCTTGGCGTCACTTCTTTGGCTCTTCTGCCCTTTCAGGCACTTTGCCGGAGTTTTGGCCGCACTCATCTCTGCATTTACATCAATTTGCCGCGCATCATCCACAGGTTTGACAACGCAAACAAGGTCGTCAGCTGGGTCGTGTTTTTCTTCAAGCCTTGGTAACGAACTTTGACGTAACCAAACTGCCGCTTGATGACCCGAAACGGGTGTTCTACTTTGGCACGGATGCTGGCCTTGATCTTCTCCACTTGGTCGACCATCGCGTCAATGGCATTGGCTTTGTCCAGTGCCTTGCGTTTGCCCGGTTTCATTGCAATGTGCCAGTCCAAATCGGCATTGGCATCTGGCCGCTTTTCAATGCCCTGATATCCCGCATCGCCGAATGCATCTGTCTCTTGTCCGTGCAAAAACTGTTGCCCTCGGTCACATCATTCACATTGCCCGATGTGCGACAAACCGTTTGCACCAAGCCCGACTCGGCATCCGCGCCAATGTGGACCTTCATGCCAAAGAACATCTGCTGGCCCTTCTTGCTCGAATGCATCTGAAGGTCACGCTTGTGTTCCTTGTTCTTGATTGAAGATGGGGCCGCAATCAACGTGGGATCCACCACCCTGCCCGCATTCAAAAAAATAGGCCTCGGGCAGTCAGTAATTCTTTGACTACGCCCGGAATTTTCTCAGTCAGTTTGTGCTTTAACAAAGTCATCGTCTCAAGTGATGCATTAAGATTTTTTCGACCGTGTTGACTTCCACCCACAACCACGCCGTGACGCATCGAATACCAATGCAGTAGCGAAGGAATCGATTGTGCTGCTGTAATTGTCGCAATGACCGAAGATTTGGTCATCATGACAGCTCTTCTGGGCTAGGAGGCTGCTGAAGAGTTAGCCTTATTCCCTGCATACGCAGACCCAGTTTTCGGTTGTCACCACCACCGTTTTCGGCAGGGCAAATTACTTTTGGCAAAACTATTTTTAAACGCCAAGCCTTGTCGCTTACTGGTATTTGAATAATACCCGCGCTGATCATGGGGAACATTCCAGCAGCTGTGCCAAATTCATGCATTAGCTCCAAAGGAAATGTTTGTCCATCAGCCTCTTGTGCAAAAAGCAGCATATCAGCCACCAATTCGGGGGCCATGGCATCGGAGATGTGAAGCTCAACGATGTATACACCGGCTGCCAAGGCTGATAGATCAACGAAACACTCAGTACCGGGGCCACTCCAGCGGCCATCGGATTCAGCTTCGTACCAACCGTTGCCGTCGTCGGTCCGGCGCAGGTCAACCCACAATTCCGTAGGTGAGTGCTGACGCCAGAATTGGGTGATCGAGTGCAGCTGCTTTTTTTGTTCTTGGTACTGAACAAAGTAGTGCTCCAGCTCCTCTTGCACTTGGTCCAGCTGCGAAACTAGCAGGTTGCCCTCTTCGGTGAGTTCTTGCACTTGCTGGCGGTGCTGTTCGGCCATGCGGGTTATATCTTTTTGGCTGGAGGCCAACTCTTCTAGGGCTGTGGCCTTTGCCGCAGCTTCGGCTTGCAAGGCTTGCTTGGCGCTTGCCAGTTCGTCTTGCAAACTCGACGCTTGTTGTCGGGCAGCGTTCAGCTCTTGCTGCGCAGCCAACAAACCGGTTTTCAGCTGCAAACAGGCGTTCACGTTGTGCAATGCAGTTTGTGCGTCTTGTGCCGGCACGGCCATCGGGGCTTGTGCTGCGGCCTGCAGCACTTGCCAAAGGGCGTTGGCCTGGGCGTCTTGCTTGACTAGGGGGTGCATAAGCTGCGTGAGCAAGGCGGCCCCATACGCAGTCTGCTGGGTTGGCGCGGGGCTGGGTAAAGCGCGATCTGACAAACCCAGCAGGGCCGTGGCGCTGCCAATTTGGTCGGTATGAACCAAGACCGCGTCGGAACCCAGGGCGTAAAACGTGTCCAGCAATGTGCTGTGACTGGCATGCCAGGCCTTCAGCAGGGGCTGGATGTAATCGTCGTCTGGGGTGTTGGAATTCCCGATTGTGGGGTCATGCTGGATCAAATTGTGGGCCACAAATTGGGCTGGGTTTTCATAAACCAGCACAAAGCGGATGTGGGGGTCAAAGCGCTGCCAAAACCCCGGGGTGTGGGCGTCCAGAGTTTGATGCCAGCCAAAGCGGGGTGCGTCCAGATTGGCCAACAACAGGTCAGCGGCCAGCTCCGTCCAGATTTTGTCAAGCATGCGCGTGTTGCGAGTCGCGTGGGGCGCTGTGCTGGCGGGCGCAAGCGATGCGCCACGTCGCTGTTGCACCATTTTGAGCATGATCTCCTGCACCTGTTGCGGCGTGTGCTGTTCGCGGCGCGAGGGGACTGCGTCGGCCAGATCAGCCTGGCGCAAGGTGGCCCAAGCCAATGTGGCAGTGGCGGTGGTGGGGGCAATAAGAATGACGATGCTCATGGAGTGAAATCAGTCTTTAGAAGGTGTCAGTCGCGCAAACAGCTCGGCCCATTGCGGCAAGATGGCGTTTTCGGTGTAGCGTTGGCCCACTTGCAGGCCTTGTGCGCGCAGCTGGTCGCGCTGGGCCTGGGCATGTGGCGACAGCAGTTGCCCAATGGATTGGCTGGCGTCGGCTGCGCTGTAGGTGTTGAAGTAGACCGAGGCCTGGTCGTAAATTTCGCGATGCACGGGAATGTCGGACGACGCCACCGGGCAGCCGCATTTCATGGCCTCGACCCCCGAATAGTCAAAGCCTTCGGCCAGACCGGGGCAAACCGTGGCTGCTGCGTGGGTGTACAAGGCGCGCAGCTCTGCCGCAGGCACGTTGTTCAGCCAGAACAAATCGCCACGCTCGGCCCAGGGGCGAAAACTTTGCAGCACGGGCTCTTGGTCCCAACCCGTGTTACCTACCACCACCAGTTTCAAGTTGGGGTGGGTGCTGTAGCGCAGCATTTCCCAGGCTTGCATGAGCAGCTGATGGTTTTTGCGCGGCTCAATGGTGCTGACCATCAGCAGGTACTGCAACGGCGGCTGGCTGATGGCATCTGTGTTGAAGCCAGCACCTGCAAAGGTCTTGGGCAGTTTGGTTTTGACCATATCGTCAATCGCAATGCGGTTGCGTATGACCTGGTACACGATTTGAGGGGGTGAGGTATCGGGGTAGTACTCATCTGACACGATGTTGTGGATGACGACGCTACGCTGCTCGGCTTGGGGGAAAATGGTGAGCAAGTCGCCTCGGGTGGCCTGGGATATGCACGAAAACCAGGCGTCTTGTTTGAGGTTGTTTTTGAGCGCATGAAAATGCGCGGCTTGGTCAAAGGCTTTGTCGCGTGTGGTGTGGGGCATGAGGATAGGCACCGCGTCGTGGTAGCGCACCACCATTTGCGTGCCTTTGGTCACACGGCCAGGAAATGGGTTTTGCGTGACGAAAGCGTCAAAACCGCGCGTGTCAATTTGCGCGTAACTGGGGGTCTGAGTAAATTTCAAGCCATCGAGCCCGGCTTTGTGCATCATTTGCCGGGGCACGCTCAGCACCCGGTGGCGGGTTCGCATCAGCTGCGCTTGGCAGTCGGCATTGAGCGTTTTGCTGAAGAAGGTGCGCCACACAAAGTCTTCAAATAAATCGGCTTCAAAGCGGCTGAGCGGCAAGCGCAGACCCAGGTTGGCCCGCAAGCGCAAAAAGCCGCGGGAGAACCGGCGTTGAATGTCGTACACAACGGCCTGTGCAAAGTTGTCAAACGGCTTTTCGTAAATGGACACCACAAACTTGGACAGCCGGTCAATTTGTTTGTCTTGGCTGAACTGGTGCTGTACTGGCAGTGCGGCACGCAGGCGACGTCCGCCGTGCTGAATGAGACCTTCCACAGCAAAACCGTCCATTTGGCTCAGGCCTTTGAACAGCAAACGGCATTCTTGGGGTATGCCGGCATAGCCGTCCAGCGCAGGTTTCAAATCGACCAGGACTTTCATGCGGCCAAGGATTCAGGGGCGGCCATGGGGGCCTCGGAGGCCAAGTGGCCTTTGGGCTGCAAGCTGGCTTGGTAAAACACAAAAGCGTGTTCGTTGGTGTCAAAGCTGTGCAGTTGCCCGTTGACCAGCACCGCCGCATGGTCACAGTGTTCACGAATGAAGGGTTCGCTGTGCGAGACGATAACCATGGCTTTGTGGCCACGTTTGCCAAACAGCTCCAGGTTGCAGCGTTCGGTGAAGGTGCTGTCGCCCACGGCCACGACTTCGTCAATCAGAAAGCAGTCGAAGTCGATGACCATGGACACGGCAAAGGCCAGGCGGGCCATCATGCCGTGCGAGTAAGTTTGCACGGGCTCGTCAAAATAGCGGCCCAACTCGGTGAAGTCGAGCACAAAGTCGAGTTTATCGCGCCACTCGACGCCGTAAATGCGGCACACCAGGCGTAAAGAGTCGCGCCCTGTGAGCGAGCCGCCAAAGCCGCTGATTAGGGCCAGCGGCCAGGACACGCGCATGCCACGGGTGATGTGTCCGCTGCTGGGCTTTTCTGCACCACCAAGGAGCCGAATGAGGGTGGATTTGCCTGAGCCGTTGCGCCCCAAAATACCCAGTTTTTCTCCGGGGCGCACTGTGAGGTTGATGTTGTGCAGCACGGTGCGCAAACCTTCGCGCATGGGGTACTGCTTGCTCACGTTGTTCAGCGCAATCACTGTTCGATGCCTCGGCGGGTGATGTCACGAAGTTGGGACAAGGCAAACAGCGTCAAAACGGTGTTGCACACCAGCACATAAGCGATGTCGTATTGGGCTTTGAACATGCTGCCAAAGTAGCCGTCGCGGATCATTTCGACGCAGTGGACGACGGGGAACAACAACACAACCTCTTGGAATGCTCTCGGCAAGGCTTCTACCAAAAACATGGCCCCCGACAAAGGGATAAAAATATAAGACGCAGGTGCCCAGATTTTGTAAACAATGGAAGCCCTTTCAGAAGCCGCGCCAATCCACAAAGACACAGCAAAAGCAAACCATGCCAGCAAAAGCCAAGCGCTCAACACCATGAGCACGTTCTCAGGGGCTGGCATGAGTTCGAGCATCCATGCCGCAAACACAAGCACAGCAAACGACACGGTGGCACCCACGGCCTCCAGCAAAATTCGGGCAGCAAACACATCAAATATTTGCACCGGGCGATGCTTGAGCAAAGAAGCATTGGGCTCAATGGCACCTATAGCTCGGTTGGGCATATTGCGCCAGAGCATGATGGTGGAGTAACCGGTGATGCCGAAGGCGACGATGGAGATGCCAGCACCTTTGTGCATGCCGGTAGCAGTCCACAGGGCAACCACGGCCAAAGTGAACATCATGGGTTCAATGAACAACCACAAAAAACCGATGTTGTGCCGCCCATAGCGTGTGAGCATTTCGCGTAGCATGAGGGCGTGCAGCACACGAAACTGAATGCGAAGGCCTTGCCTAAAACTGGACATGGATTAGCAATCAGTCTTGGTGTTCGCGCACGCCAGCCACCAGCATGCTCAAGATGCCCCAGGCCATGAGGCCGAGCAAAAAGGTGGAAAAAATGCCGCGAGCACGTCGAGGCTCTTGCGCAACGTCAGGCAGGCTAGGCTGGGCAATGCGTTCCAAATACACTTGTTTGCGCTGCGCTTCGTTGCGGGCGCTTTCCAGGCTGGCCAGGGCGCTGGCGAGCTGTTTATTGGCCAGGTCGGCTTCCAATGCAAGCCGCTGGAATTCGACTGCTTTGTTCGACAATGACTTGGCGTCACCCGTGACTTTGCCGGTTTCGTTGGCAATTTCGTCGCGCAGGGTTTTCGCCCTATTTTCCAGCGATGCGATCTGCGGGTTTTGAGGGGTAAAGGCTTTGAGCTGCGCGAGTTGGGTGGTGGTGGCGATAAGTTCATCCTGAATTTTGGACACTTGCTGCAGCTGGGCTGTGGCTTGCCGCTCGGGGTCGATCACGCCCTGTTTGTTGCGGTAGCTCGACAGCGCCAGGGCTGTGGCTTTGGCTTTGTCGGCCGCTTGGTCCACCTCGGCTTTGGCAAAGCGGATCAGGTCTTGCCGTCCGCGTTCATTTAGGCGGTTGACCAGGGCTTCGCTGCGTTCGAGTAACACTTGGTTGGCACGCAGGGCATCTTGCGCGGTAAACGCTTTGACCGACAAGGTACTGATGGACGAGGCCGAGTCGGTCAACACCGTCACCTTTTTTTGGTAGTAACGGTGCAGGGCTTCAAAGCTGTTGTCGCCGTCAAAGCTGGCAAAGCGATTAACAAAGTCCACTTCTGAGCTGGCGTAGGCTTTGTCAAGCGCCAGCTCATCCTTCAGCACCCCCAGCGCGTCTCGGCTGAGGATGTAGTTTTGCACGGTGAAGCTCTCGTCGCGTGCGCTGGAAAAGCCCGCACCTTTGAGCAACACGCCCAAGGTGCTGGCCGCGGGTTTTTCGGGACTGCGCACGACAAAGCTGCTTTCCGAGGTGTAAACGTCGGAGGCGATGAAACCAAAATACACCACAGCCAGCGCTGTGGGCAGGGCCACCGTCAACACAAACAGGGTGTTTAGTTTTTTAAGGAAACGGGGTTTGAAGGGGCTCATCAATGGGGTGGGTGTGCGGTCATCAGACACGGTCTATCAGGTGCGACCATATTGGTCATCAAACCGGACGATGTCGTCTTCGCCCAAGTACTGACCGCTTTGCACTTCGATCATGACAAGGTCAATGACACCGGGGTTGTGCAGGCGGTGGTGGTGCCCGGCTGGGATGTAGGTGGATTGGTTGGTGTGCAGCATGGTTTCTTGTTCACCGTTTTGCACGACGGCGGTGCCGCTGACCACGATCCAGTGTTCGCTGCGGTGGTGGTGCATTTGCAGGCTGAGCCGGGCCTGGGGTTTGACTTCGATCCGCTTGATCTTGAAGCCATTGCCTTCGCCCAAAATGGTGTAAGTGCCCCAGGGCCGCTGTACGGTGCGGTGCAGTTTGTGGCTGTCGTGCCCTTGGGCCTTGAGCTGGCTGTAGATGTGCTTCACATCTTGGCTGTTGTGCCGGTTGGCCACCAACAGGGCGTCTGGGGTGTCCACGATGATGAGGTCGCACACGCCTACCACGCCCACCATGCGTTCGGTGCTTTGTACATAACAATCTTGGGCCTTGTGCATGAGGGCCTGGCCTTGCACACGGTTGCCCTGGGCGTCGGCCTCTGCCAAGTCGCCAACGGCCACCCACGAGCCGATGTCGCTCCAGCCGATTTGGCAGGGCACCATGGCAATGGCTTGGGTTTTTTCCATGACCGCGTAGTCGATGGAGTTGTCGGGCACTTGGGCAAAGCTGATGGCGTCCAGGCTCAGCGACTGGCCTGCACTTGAGGCTTGGCTGCTTGACTTGTCCAAGCATGCTTGGGTGGCTTGCAGGATGTCTGGGCTGTGCTGCGCCATTTCGCGCAACATGGCGCCAGCCGTGAAGCAGAACATGCCCGAGTTCCAGTAATAACCGCCAGTGGCCAGGTATTGGCGGGCGGTGTCGAGGTCGGGCTTTTCCACAAAGCGCTTGACTTGGTGCCCCTCGGCTTGGATGTAGCCAAAGCCGGTTTCGGGGCTTTCGGGGTGGATGCCAAAAGTGACGATGCGCCCTTGCAGGGCCAGCTCGCGTGCTTGGGCCACGGCTGCGGCAAAGGCGGCTTTGTCGGTGATCAGGTGGTCGGCAGGCAGCACCAGCAGCACGGCATCGTCGCCATGGGTGCGCTGCACTTGCAGTGCGGCAGCGGCAACAGCGGCGGCAGTGTTGCGGCCAAAAGGCTCCAACACAAAGGGGGTGGGCAGGCCTTGGGGGTTGACTTGCCGGTAGTCCTCTTGGGTCTTGAACAGCAGTTCTTGGTTGGTGACGGTCAGGATCTCCGGCACATCGGGCAAGGCCAGGCCGCGCAAAAAGGCTTTTTGCAACAGGCTTTGCCCATCAGCCAGGCGCATGAAGGGTTTGGGGTGTGTCTCTCTCGAAACAGGCCAAAGGCGGGAGCCCACACCGCCGCACAGAATGACTGGAATGATCATGATGATTCGACCGCTGAAGTGGAATTCACAGAAGCAGTCTGGATGGCGACCTGCGCCAGATGCGCGGCAGATGCTGTTGCCATCAAGGGCATGCTTTGGGGCACGCTTGGAGGAACGCTATGGGAAGCACTTTGTTGAGGAGGCGACTTGTCGAGTGCATGCGGCCAAAGAATGGGCTCGCTGCCCAGGGCATATACGCTGACAGGCGCCTGGGTGAGGTTTTTCATTTGCGCCAAAAACCGTTGGGTAAGTGCTGGGCAGGCGGGGCGAGCTTGTTCCCAGAAATCGTCCAGGGTGCCCGTGAAAGTCAGTTGCGGTTGTTTGTAGAGGGCTTGCCCCAAAACCATGAGAGGTGCGCCCCGCTCCAGCGCCTGCAAGCCCACGGTGCTGTTGATGACCACCACGCCGGCCGCGTGCTGGGCCAAGTCGGGCGTGTCGCCTTCGACCATGTGGTGCACCCGATGGCCGATGCACAGCTCTTGCGCCATGCCAGCAATGAGTTCGCCATGGCCAGGGCCACCGCGCACCTGTGGGTGTTGCCTGAAAACCAGCCGGCTGTTGGCAGGGGCGTAATGTGCAAACGAGCGCATGACCCGCAACACGAATTCGGCGTTGTCCGCAAAGTCGCTGTGGTGCACGATTTGGGCGTCCCCATCGTGCTGCAGGGGCACAAAAAAGTAGGGCGTTTGGGCTTTGCGTGCAAATAGTTGCTGCTGCAACTGGCGTGAGGGCCGCAAGTGCTTGAGCTTGCGCAGCCACGATCGAATCCAGTATCCGGCATAGAAGCTGGGCTGGCTGATGCGGTGGTGCTGGTAGTGGGCAAATTCGTGCCGCGCATCCCACAGGGCTTGGTAATGGCGGCTGGCTTGCCAGGCCATTTTTTGGAAATGATGGGGCGTGATGTCTGGCGCAATGGGTGCAGCTTCACGTTCAGGGCGCCAAACGTAGCGGGACAGGGTTTCAGAAAAGCCGTTGACTCCGCCGAGCTCCATGGTGATGTAGCCCGGCCGAAAGTAACCTTCTTCCAGCACCACCACGGGCAGGCCGATGCTTTTGCACAGATTAATGGCAGCATGGTGATACAGGCGTGATTGCCCAAACAAGACCACGCAGTCGACATGGTGGTCTTGCAGCAATTCTTTGAAAAACGCAGGCCATTCTTGAAGGCTGCTGCGAAATGCAATGGGCTTGAGGACTTGGCTGTCGTACACGTCGCCACCCTGAAATGCCACGCGTTTGACTTGCGCGCCTTGCTGAATGAGCCACGTGGCCAAGCGATCAAAAAAAGCCCCCACGGGACCTTGCAAAAGCAAAACGCTTTGGGCGCGTTGCAAGCATCGCAAAGCTGGGTTGCAGCTTGTCTGTTCAAGGGCACTTGAATCAATATTAAATAATAATTTTGATCTCATTTACCAAGGAGAAAGTGTTAAAAAAATATAAAAAACTATAGCTACCGCGGACTTTTTATAAAAAGTCAGTAAATTTAATATTGATACTTATAATTTAATTATATCCTTTTTTGTCAATTTAGGCAGTTTCAGACGGCTTATTTTTTTGGGTCTATTGCAGCAGCAGGCGGGGTTGTGTGACTTTCGGTGCTGGCAAAAAACGAAAAGACATGGCTACCGCAAGGTTTAAAAACGCTATATTTAATTTAATTGATAAATACAACAATCAGTTTGTAACCCATGCAACATAAAAATGTTTTTTTAGTTACAAAATTTTTCTGCCAGAAGCATAGAGTTGCAGCCTATGCCTGAAGACCCAAAAGAAGAGGTCAAGGCATTCACTCTTCGTCTTGAGACGCTTCTGCTGAAAAAAGGAAGCACCCTGAGCCCAACTGCATTAACCAGAGATTTCAACCTCAGATGGACAGGGGTGCCTGTGACTGTCAATGCCACTCGAAAGTGGCTGATGGGGCAAGCCATGCCTACGATGGACAAGCTCACTGTTCTAGCGAACATGCTCAATGCTTCTCAGGATTGGCTCCGGTGGGGGGACTCGTCATTGGATGAACTTTACCAATCCAGTTACGCCAGGCACTTGGGGGTATCCGAACAGCTGCCTGTTGATGCCGTGACGTCTTTTTGTCAAGACTTCAAACTGCTCAATGCCACAAACAGAAAAGTCGTGGCTGCAGTCATAGAAGTTTTACTGAAGCAACAAAGGTCAGCCCATCCCTCTAAAAGCCGGCGCTTGTCGAAAAAACGGCATGACCAGCCACTGATCGACGCCTAACCCGAACTTCATGCCCACCAAAGTTTGACCGAAAGTTGACACGCGGTACGCCCCGGTCGACAGGTGACATGGGTGCTCCAGAGGAAAAAATGGGTCGACAGTCGAGCCTTACGGGCGATGTACTTTAAAAGTTCGCCGGCAATGCAAGGCACTGATTGGACCGGTGCTCCGTCTCATCGCGTCGAATGACGGGCATGGATGGTGAAAGGCCATTGAGCATGGCCCTTCATGGCCAAGCAAATACTCACATGACAGGCCTGGATAGCAAGCGCCTGTCTTGAAAGCGCGGTCCGTGAAAACTCGCTATTGCACCGCTCATCAACCCCGCTTGGCCACCAGCGTCAAGATGTCGTAGCTGGCCACGACTTCGCCCAACTGGTTGGTGACCTCCACGTCCCACGCCACCACACCTTGGCCCACGCCGTTGGCGTCTTTCTTTTGGCGGTCGATCTTGCGCTTGGCCGTCAGGCGGGCCTGGATGGTGTCGCCAATGCCCACGGGCTTGACGAAGCGCAGCGTGTCCAGGCCGTAGTTGGCCAGCACGGGGCCGGGTGCGGGCGAGACGAACAGGCCCGCCGCGGCCGACAACACAAAGTAACCGTGTGCGATGCGTTTGCCAAATGGTGAATCCTTGGCCGCGATCTCGTCGAAGTGCATGTAGAAATAGTCGCCCGACAGGCCGCCAAAGGCCACGATGTCGGCTTCGCCTACGGTGCGGCGGTGGGTGAGCAAGCTCTCGCCGATTTGCAGGTCTTCGAAGTGGCGGCGGAAGGGGTGGACTTCGGTTTCGATGAGCTTGGCGCCGCGCATGTATTCGCCAGTGACGGCGGCGATCATGGTGGGCGAGCCTTGCAGCGCGGTGCGTTGCATCAGGTGCTTGACAGCGCGGATGCCGCCGAGTTCTTCACCGCCGCCTGCGCGGCCGGGGCCGCCGTGTTTGAGCTGGGGCAAGGGTGAGCCGTGGCCTGTGGATTCCACCGCCGATTCGCGGTCGAGGATGTGCAGGCGACCGTGCAAAGCGGCTGCCACCGGGATCACGCGTGCCGCGATTTGTGGGTCTTTGGTGACCAGCGTGCCGACCAGGCTGCCCTGACCGCGAGCGGCCAGTTGCAGGGCTTCGTCAATGCCGTCGTAAGGCATGAGGGTGCTGACGGGGCCAAAGGCCTCGACATCGTGCACGCTGTCGGTGTGCAAAGGTTTCTGGCACAGCAACAGTGTGGGCTGGAAGAAAGCGCCGCTTTCGACGCCCTGCCCCACTGGACTGAAATCGGCACCGCCGCCAAACACCAGCTCAGCGCTTTGGCGCAGCAGGGCCACGCGTTCGGCCACGTCGGTCTGCTGGGCGTGCGAAGCCAAGGCCCCCATTTTCACGCCCTCGACGGACGGATCGCCCACCACCACTTTGGCCAGACGGGCCTTGAGTTTTTCAGCCACAGCATCGAGGTGCTGGCGCGGCACGATCGCACGGCGAATCGCGGTGCACTTTTGGCCAGCTTTCACGGTCATCTCGCGGGCAACTTCTTTCACAAACAGGTCGAACTCTTCGTCATCCGGCGAGACATCGGGCGCGAGGATGGCGCAGTTGAGCGAGTCAGCCTCGGCGTTGAAGGGGATGCTGTGCTTGACCACATTGGGGTGCACACGCAGCATGGCGGCGGTGTCGGCCGAGCCGGTGAAGGTCACCACGTCCTGGCCGTTCAGACGGTCCAGCAGGTCGCCCGTGGAGCCGATCACCAGCTGCAAAGCGCCTGCGGGCAAGATGCCCGATTGCGCCACCAAACGCACCATGGCCTCGGTCAGGTAGCTGGTCGATGAAGCGGGTTTGCCGATGCAAGGCATGCCCGCCAAAAAGGTGGGCGCGAACTTTTCAAGCAGGCCCCAGATGGGAAAGTTGAACGCGTTGATGTGCACCGCGATGCCGCCGCGTGGCACCAGGATGTGTGTGCCCGCAAAGCCGCCTTTTTTGCCCAGTGGAAATGCCGGACCTTCGTGGATCAGGTTGCCGCTGGGCAGTTCGTTGCTGCCCATGCCCGAATAGGCAAACAGCGTGCCTGCGCCGCCTTCGATGTCCACCCAGCTGTCGGCGCGGGTGGCGCCGGTGTGGGCAGAGATGGCGTAGAGCTGCTCTTTGTGCTCACCCAGGTACTTGGCCAGGGCTTTGAGGCGCTGGGCACGTTCCTGAAAATCCAGTTTGAGCAAATTGGGCAGGCCCACGGTGCGGGCGTAGTGAACGGCATCGCCAAAGTCGAGCGCTTCGGCATGGGTTTGGTACAGGGTTTGACCGTTGACCGCGCTGCGCAGGGCTTGCGCGCCTTGCTGGCCAATCCATTGGCCACCGATGAAACTTTGCAGGACTTGGGACATCAGGTGCTTTCAAAAAGGAACAAGGCTCAGTGCAAAAGAATTAACCAACCGAGCGGTCGGGGAATTCTAGTCGCTTTACATGCTGTGACCTCGTCAGAGTCGCCCTAGGGTTTTCACTGAATAGTAAACAACCGAACTGGCTTCCACACAATTAATAAGCATGCATATAATCTCGCCAATTTCTTGTCCTTTATCTTGCTGGAGCACACGTGAGCACTCAAGCTTTTCAACTTCCCGTCATCGTTGCCGGTGGCGGCATTGGTGGCTTGGCTGCTGCCCTCGCCTTGGTGCGTCAGGGCTTTACCGTCACGGTGCTGGAGCAAGCCCCCGAGATCGGCGAGATTGGTGCAGGCATCCAAATTGGTCCCAACGGTTTTCATGCGTTTGACGCTTTGGGCGTCGGCGACAAGGCTCGGGGCCGTGCGGTCTACACCGACTACATGGTCATGCACGACGCCATTGACGAATACCAAGTGGGCAAGATCCCCACTGACGAGAAGTTTCGCGAGCGTTTTGGCAACCCCTATGCCGTGATCCACCGCGCCGATGTGCATTTGTCCTTGCTCGAGGCCGCGCAAGAAACCGGGCATGTGCAGTTCCACACCAGCACCCGGGTGGTGCGCATCGAACAAGACGACACGAGCGTGACCGTGTGGGACCAAAACGGCAAGGCATTCCAAGGCTGCGCTTTGATCGGGGCAGACGGCGTGAAGTCGGTGGTGCGCGAGCAGTTTGTGGGCGACCCGGCACGCGTCACGGGCCATGTGGTGTACCGAGCCGTGGTCGACAAAAAAGACTTCCCAGCCGACCTGCAATGGAACGCCGCCGCCATCTGGGTCGGCCCCAATTGCCACCTGGTGCACTACCCACTGCGCGGCGGTGAGCAGTACAACGTGGTCGTCACTTTCCACAGCCGCGAGCAAGAGGAATGGGGTGTCAAGGACGGCAGCAAGGAAGAAGTGCAAAGCTACTTTCAGGGCATTAGCCCCAAGGCACGCCAGCTGATCGACCTGCCCAAAACCTGGAAGCGATGGGCCACGGCCGACCGCGAGCCGATTGGCCAGTGGACCTATGGCCGCGTCACTTTGCTGGGCGACGCCGCCCACCCCACCACCCAATACATGGCGCAAGGCGCGTGCATGGCCATGGAAGACGCCGTCACTTTGGGCGAAGCGCTGCGCGCACACCAAAACGATTGGCCCCAAGCGCTGGACATGTACCAACGCGCCCGCGTGGCCCGCACGGCACGCATCGTGCTGTCGAGCCGCGAGATGGGCCGCATCTACCACGCCAAGGGTGTGGAGCGCCTGGTGCGCAATGACCTGTGGCGCGGCCGCAGCCCTGAGCGCTTTTATGATGCGATGGAATGGCTGTACGGCTGGAACGTGGGCAACTGCCTCGACGCCGCACAGCACCCATGAATGGAACGGAGACACCCCATGAACGACCTCGGCCGAATCGAAGACCTGCCCCAAGACTACGTGCAGGACCTGCGCAATGTGAACCTGGTGCCCCTGTGGCCCAGCCTGCGCGGCGTGCTGCCCCCCAAAGTGCCTACTCGACAGACCCAGCCGACTTGCTGGGCTTACAAAGACATCAAACCGCTCTTGCTCAAAGCGGGCGAGCTGACCCCGATTGAAAAAGCCGAGCGCCGAGTGCTCGTGCTGGCCAACCCCGGCCATGGCTTGGACAAGATGCAAGCCTCGGCCGCCATGTATTTGGGCATGCAATTGCTCATGCCTGGCGAGTGGGCCCCCAGCCACCGCCACACGCCCAACGCGGTGCGCATGGTGGTGGAAGGCGAAGGCGCCTGGACCACGGTGGACGGCGAGAAATGCCCGATGAGTCGGGGCGACTTGATCCTCACACCCACAGGCCTGTGGCACGAGCACGGCCATGACGGCACCGACCCCGTGATCTGGCTCGATGTGTTGGACCTGCCCCTGGTTTATTACATGGAAGCCAGTTACCACATCAACGGCGACCGCCAAACCGTGCAGCCTGGCCGCAGCGACCAGCAATACGCCCGTGGTGGCGTGGTGCCTTCGCATGTGTTTGACCGCAGCAAGAAGGCCTACCCCATGCTGCGGTACGCCTGGAAGGACGCCAAAGCCGCGCTCGAATCGCTGGCCGCTGACAACACCGGTTTGGAGCAGGTGCAAGTGACCTACACCAACCCCGAAACTGGCGGTGACGCGGAGAACATTCTGGGCTTTTACGCCCTGATGCTGCGCCCAGGCCAGACCCTGCGCCTGCCCGCGCGCTCCCCCGCGCAGGTGTTCCACGTCATCGAAGGCGCGGTGCAGGCGCAGATCGTGGCCAGCACCTTCACCTTGGCCGAAGCCGACACTTGCTGTGCCCCTGGCTACGAGGCTGTGACGCTGACCAACCTGAACGCCAACCAAGCCGCCTTCGTCTTCATCGCCGACGAATCGCCCTTGCACCGCAAGCTGGGTGTGTACGAAAACCGGGGCTGACCTCGCTCATTGTCATCCTCGGGCTTGACCTGAGGATCCATGGATGCCCGATCAAGTCGGGCATGACAAAAACCTTTTCAGGCACACCACTTGTCCACTGACATGGCTTCTTTTTCTGACAATCTTTCTTATCGTTGAACTCACCCATGACCTCATACCTCTTCACCCCGCCCGCCGTCCCCTCCCTGCCCATCCGTGGCCAAACCGAGCGCTTCCCGATCAACCGCATCTTCTGCGTGGGCCGCAACTACCATGCACACGCAGTCGAAATGGGCCGCCCTGTGGACAAGAGCGTCGAGCAAGCGTTTTACTTCACCAAGTCGCCCCAGACCCTGGTGGAAAGCGGCGAGAACCATGTTGCCGTGGTTGCCTACCCCCCCCGCACCAACAACTACCACTTCGAGATGGAACTGGTGCTGGCCATTGGCAAAGCAGGTTTTCGCGTGAGCGAAGCCAACGCGCATGAGCTGGTCTATGGCTACGCCGCAGGTCTGGACATGACGCGCCGCGACCTGCAGCTGGTGGCGCGCGACAAGGGCCGCCCCTGGGACACGGGCAAAGACATCGAGCAAGGCTCGGTCTGCTCCGAGATCGTGCCCATGCCTGGCGTGGTGATCGAAAATGGCGCGATTGCTTTGGAAGTGAATGGCCAGACCAAGCAGTCGTCCAACGTGGACAAGCTGATCTGGAACATCCGCGAAATCATCGCCGACCTGTCCACTTACTACCACCTGCAACCGGGCGATCTGATTTATACCGGCACGCCCGAAGGCGTGGGTGCGGTGGTGACGGGTGACAAAATCACTGGCCGCGTTGAAGGCGTGGCCGAAGTGGCGCTCACCATCGGCGCTGCGGAATAATCAAATCCTTTGCAGACGCCTTTTCCGGCGTTTGCCCGCCCGTGAACAGGACCTCACCATGAAGCTCTACAACTTTTTCCGCAGCGGCACCAGCCATCGCCTGCGCATTGCCCTCAACCTCAAAGGCCTCGCCACCGACTACGTGGCGGTGGACCTGCGGGTCGATGAACAACAAAACGACGCATTCAAAGCCATCAACCCACAAGGCATGGTGCCTGCCCTGGACACCGGCGAGCAGGTGTTGATCCAGTCACCCGCCATCATCGAATGGCTGGAAGAAAAGTACCCCAGCCCCGCCCTGCTGCCCGCAGGCGCTGACAAACGTGCCCATGTGCGCGCACTCGCGGCCATCGTGGGCTGTGATATCCACCCCATCAACAACCGACGAATTTTGCAAACCCTGCGCAAGCAGTTTGGCGCCAACGAGGACGCCATCAACGCTTGGTGCGGTCACTGGATCAGCGAAGGCTTTGACGCCTACGAAGCGCTGATTGCGGCTGATAAGGCACGCGGTCGCTTCAGCTTTGGCGACTCGCCCACGCTGGCCGATGTGTATTTGGTCCCGCAAGTGGAAAGCGCACGTCGCTTCAACGTGGATCTCACGAAATGGCCACGGATCATGGCGGTGGAAAAAGCCTGCATGGAACTGGAGGCCTTTCATAAAGCTGCACCGAATCAGCAGCCTGACGCGGGTTGAACGACACACCTCCAAAAAAAGGGCCCTTCGGGGCCCTTTTTGATCAGGGTGCGTGATGGGCCACTTTAGAGAAATCTCCTCAAAGAAGATGACCGTCTCTGACACATTACTTGATGACGAATCTGGCGGTCGCCTGCTTGGCACCGAAGGAAATCACAGCCACAACTTTCGTACCAGGCATCACTTTGAAGGTGCCGGTCGCTTCCAATTTGTCTCCGCCTGGCTTGAGTTCAACCTCTTGCTTTTCACTGCCGGTCAGCAAGGTCAATTTGGCTGTGGCTTTCGACACATCCACCGCTTTGCCATGGTCACGCACATAAAGGCGAAGCGCTGTGGCACTGGCAACCAGCTCGTAGTCAACATCCTTGACGGTGGCCAAAACACCGCCTTGCATGGGTTTGTGAGTCCCATCATGGGGTCCGGCCCAAGCCAAGCCGCCAAGGGCCAATGAAGAGGCGATCAAAAGAGTTTGCAATTTCATGAGATGTCCTTTTTGAGGTGGAGTGAATGAGTGAGCAGTCAGAACGCTTCAGCGTCTTTGTCTTGCAAAAGCGCCTCGGCGGGTTGGCGGCCAAAGAGCCAGAACATGACCGGGGTGAGAAAAGTGTCGAGCAGCGTTGAGCTGATCAAGCCCGAGAAAATCACAACGGCCACTGGGTGCAAGATTTCGGTGCCGGGACGCTCGGCCTCGAAGAGCAAGGGCGCCAATGCGAAGGCGGTCACCAAGGCCGTCATCAACACCGGGCTCAAACGCTCCAGCGAACCGCGCAAGATCATGGGCTTGCTGAAGGCCTCCCCCTCAAAGCGCATGAGGTTGATGTAGTGGCTGACTTTCAAAATGCCGTTGCGCACCGAAATGCCCGCCAGCGTGATGAAGCCAACCAGGGCGGCCACCGACAAGGGCTGACCTGACAGCCACAAACCCAACACAGCACCCACAAGCGCCAGGGGAATGTTCACCATGATCAAGGCTGACAAAACGGTGGACTTGTAACGGCTGTAAAGCACCACAAACATCAACACCACAGAGACCACCGAGAGCAAGGAAATCAGGCGTGTGGCTTCTTCTTGCGCCTGAAACTGTCCTCCCAGGGTGATGAAGTAGCCCTCTGGCAGCCGAGACTCTGCCGTCACTTTGCGGATGTCGGCCACGACTTCTGACAAGGGGCGGCCTGAAGCGTTGGCCGAAATCACGATGCGCCGTTTGCCGTTGTCCCGGCTGATTTGGTTGGGACCATCGGCGTCTTCAATCGTGGCGATTTTGGACAGCGGCACCCTGCCCAGGGGTGTTTCGATCAGCATCTGGCCCAGGCCTTCCGGCGAGCGCGCGGATTCTGGCAAGCGCACCACCAGCGCGAAGCGGCGGCCCTCCTCCATGATTTGCGTGACCCGTTCACCTTCCACCAAGGTCTGCAGTGTGGCCAGCACTTGCGCGCCAGACACGCCGTATTGCGCCGCTGCCGCATAGTCCAACCGCACCTTGATCTGGGGCGCAAGAACTTGCTTTTCGATTTGCAGATCGGCCATGCCCTCAATGCCTGACAGCCGTAAGCGCAGCGCATCGGCTTGGCCGCGCAACACGTCCAAGTCTTCACCAAAGATTTTGATGGCGATTTGGGAGCGCACGCCAGACAGCATGTGGTCGATGCGGTGTGAGATCGGTTGCCCCACCTCAATGGATGCGGGCAGGTTGACCAAGCGGGCACGGATGTCGGCACGCACATCGTCCATCGAGCGCGTCAACTCGCCCGAGGCTTGGATGCCCACGTCCAATTCGCTGACATGAACGCCCTCAGCATGTTCATCGAGTTCAGCACGTCCGCTGCGCCTGCCCACATGCAGCACTTCGGGTACTTGTTTGACCAGCACTTCGGCTTGGCGTGCCAGGTCAGAGGACTCGGTCAGCGTCACACCCGGGTTCAGCCGTATGCCCACCAGCAGTGTCCCTTCGTTGAAGGGGGGCAAGAAGGTGGTTGGAAAAAACGGAACGGCCACCGCAGCCAACACCACCGCCACACCGGCACTGGCCATCGCCACGCGGGGCTTGTCCAGCACCGTTTGCAAACTGCTTTTGTAGCCCCGCTTGAGCCATGCCAGTACCTGGGTGTCGCCATGGTCCAGGTTTTTCATGCCCGGCAACAGGTAGTAGCTCAGCACTGGCGTCATCGTCACCGACACCAACAAAGAAGCCAGTGTCGAGATGATGAAGGCGATGCCCAGTGGCACAAACAACTTGCCTTCCAAGCCCGGCAAAGCGAAAAGCGGCAGGAAAACCAGCACGATGATCACCGTTGCATAAAGAATCGCCGAGCGGACTTCCATGGACGCCTTGGCCACAAGCGCGAGCAGCGACAGACGCTGAGTTGGATCTTTGGCACGGTCTTCTTTCAGGCGACGCAAGATGTTTTCCACATCCACCACGGCATCGTCCACCAGCCCACCAATGGCAATCGCCAGCCCGCCCAGCGTCATGGTGTTGATCGACAAACCGAAGTACTTGAACACCAGTGCCGTGATGAAGATGGACACCGGAATGGCGGTGAGCGCGATGAGGGTGGGGCGAACCATGCCCAAGAAGAAGAACAAGACTGCGGCCACAAACAGCGATGCACCAATGAGCTTGCCTTGCAGCGTCGAGATCGAAGCCTCAATGAAGCTGGCTTGCCGGAAGGTGACACGCGGTTCCTCCATGCCCGCTGGCAGGGAGGTCTTGAGGTCCTCAATCGCGTCCTCAATCGACTGGGTCAAACGGGTCGTGTCCGCAGTGGGCTGCTTTTGAACGCCCAGAATCACGGCGGGTTGGCCTTCATAACCCGCTTCCCCGCGTTTGATGGCGGCGGCAAACGTCACCTCGGCGATCTGCCGCAGCAAGATGGGCTGGCCGTTCTTGGCGGTGATCGCCAGATTGCGCAAGTCCTCCAGGCGGGAGGTGCGGCCAAGATGTCGAATCAGGTACTCACGCCCATTGAGCTCCAAAAAACCACCCGAGGTGTTGGCCGAAAACCCGCGCAACGCCGACGTCAACTGCTCCAAGGAGACGCCCAAGTCCGACATGCGCGCTGTGTTGGGCTGCACCTGAAACTGACGCACTTCACCGCCAATGGGGATGATCTGCGCGACGCCGGGTATGGCCAGGAGACGCGGCCGCAGCACCCAGTCGGCGTACTCCCGCACCGCCATGGGAGATATCTTTTGCGGATCAACCGGAATCGCAATCTGCATGATCTCGCCCATGATGGAGCTGATCGGACCCATGTGCGGGGTCACCCCGGCCGCCAAACCTTCTTCCAGGGTCGAGAGGCGTTCAGACACCAGTTGGCGTGCCCGAAAAATCTCCGTGTCCCAGTTGAAAGTGACATACAAAAAGGACAGGCCAGCCGATGAGGTGGACCGAACCGACTCCACGCCAGGCAAGCCATTCATGGCCGTTTCCAGAGGAAAGGTGATCAGTTGCTCGACCTCCTCGGGTGCCATGCCAACCGCCTCGGTCATGATCGTGACGGTGGGTTTGTTGAGGTCGGGAAAGACATCCACCGGCGTTTGAGACAAAGTGAATGCCCCGTAGGCCATCAACACGACCCCCGCCATCAACACCAGCAGCCGGTTGGTCAGGCTGTTTTCGAGAAGCCACTTGAACATTGGGTGGCCTCCTCAACGGACTTGGTTGATGAGGGTGGCACCCTGGGTCGCCACACGATCGCCAGACTTCAAGCCCGAGATCACCGTGACACGCGCGCCATCCAGGGGCTCAAACGTCACCGTGCGGGGTTCAAACTGCTCAGGCGCAGTCTTGACCCAGACCACGTTCTGGTTGGCCGCGTTCTTCATCAGTGCCGATTGGGGCACCGCAATACCCAGCGTCTTTTGTTTGGACTGCACATGGACTTTGACCGGCTGTCCAACGGACAGGCTCAACAGTTCCGGGCTTTGCACCTGGAAGTTCAGCGGCAGCGCCTGCTCGCGCAAACTGCGCGCTGCGCCCATGAAAATCAGCGCCGTGCGCTGTTCGCCGACCGCCAATGTGGCACCGCCGATGTTGTTGGCCAGCGCGCCATCAAACGCCAAGGCTTCGATGCGCAGTCGCTTCGGGTCAACAATTTCAAAAATCAATTCTCGCGTGTCCACCACTTGGCCTGCCACGACATGCGCCGAGGCAATCAAGCCAGAAACGGGCGCGACCAGTGCTTCTTTGCTGCTGAGGCCACCACCGATGGCCGACATGCGCTCGGTCAGGCTGAGCACCTCACTCTCTGCGGCTTCCACTTCCTTGCGCGGCACGGTGTCCGACAACTCGCGCAACCGTGCCACGCGCTTTTCAGCCAGTGCTTTGGTCGCGCGGAATTCGGCCAATTGAGACAACTGGCTGGCCCGCTCCAGGGGCGCGACCGCAGGCACCACGTAGGCCAATACCTGACCCTTTTTCACGGTTTGCCCTGGGTTGGGCAAGCCGTTGGGGCCGGGTTCAATGCGGCCAGCGTTGATGGGTTGGACTTTGCCCCCAGCGTTGGGGTCCATCAGCACCCGCCCGTTGAGTTCAAAGGCGCGTGGCAGGTCGGCGGTTTCCACCACCAGCGTGCGCACATTCAGTTGGCGTTGGGCGGGTTTGGGCAAAAACACGCGGCCATCGGGCATGCGCTGTGGGCCATTGGCATTGGGCACCGCGGGTGCTGGACCGTGGTCATGGCCTTCGCCCGCAACAGAATGCATCACAGCCCCTGCAAGTGCCAAAGCTGCAGCCAATGACATCCAGTGGCGTGGTTTTAAAGTGAGGGTTGTTTTCATGTGGATGGCTCCTTACGCTGTGCGCGCTTGTTGACGAAAGCGAACGAGTGCGCCCAGCGCCATCAGGACGAATAAACCCGCGCCGGTCCACAGGGCGATGCCTTTCCAGGAAGCGGGATGGCTGTGCTCCTCTTCGTCTGCGTGCAAATCGAGATCGGCGGCCAGCAGGTCGTTCAGCTCACCGGCCTGAATGGTGGCGGTGATGGCCAGAACGCCCGGCTTGAGCGTGTCCTTGAGGATGACTTCGTATTCGCCTTCGCCGTGTTTTTCGGCTTTGTAGGTGTTGCCAGCGATGTCGATCTCGATCTGGGCATCATGGACGGGGCTGTTGTCTTTAAAACGGTCCAGGTAAATCGTCAGCTGTTTGCCATTGACGATACCGACCATTTCCAGGTCCTCTGAAACCGCGACGAAACGCGGCAGAGCTGTGCCCTGCGCTTGTGGCGCGGCTTCGCCATGGTCATGACCGGGGCCCGCCATGGCCAGGGGACTGAGCAGTGACAAGACCAGCGCCAAAAGGCAGGCGGCTGTTGAATGAATGAGTTTCATGGTGGTCCTTGATTTTTTGAAGGGCGTCTGCATCACTCGGGCAGCAAGCCCAAGGACTGCCGCCATGCCGACATGGCGCTTGCCAGTTCAATTTGGCTTCGAGCGGCTTGTCGCGTGGCCTCTGCGGCCTCGGCTTCAATGCGCAAGCGGGTGGGCAGATCCGTCTGGCCCAGCCTGAACGACTTGTCGAAAAAACCTCGGGTCTCGTTGGCCAGTCTGGCCCGGCGCTGCACGGCGTCGAGTTGGGTGCGTACGGCCGCAAGGCGCGCGGCAGCGCCTTGTTGGTCGGCTTGAATGCGCGCCTTTTCAAGGACCCGTTGTGTCTGCACTTCTATCGCTTCGGCTTGTGCATTCGCAAGATGGGCGTCATGCCCGGGGCCTGCACCCAAGGGCACGCGAATGCCAACCAGCACAGTCTGGCCATACCGCTCCCCAAAAGCACCACGTTCACGGCTGGTCGCCACCGTGAGTTCGGGGTTGGATCGCTTTTGGGTGCCGATGAGCTGAGCCGTGCGCTCGGCCACCGTGATGCGGTCCTCCAGTTCAGCCAACAAGGGATGGCCCGCTGAGGGCCATGAACTCGGGGTCTGGCCTGGCGAAAGGCCTAGGTTCGGGCCTGGGGTGGGTTCACCTGCTGCGTTGACCGTCAAGTCAGCCCTCGCAGACCTGCCTGTCAGCGCCATCACTTGTGCAAAGGCCGCGGCAGAGGCCGCCTGGGCCTGGGCGGCATGCGCCTGGGCCGCAGCGACAGCGCCTTCGGCTTGGTGCTGGTCCGACTTGGCCAGATCCCCCGCAAGGGTCCGCTTGGCCACGTCTGCGGCCAAGCCTTGTGCATTGGCCAGTTGTTCGCTCGCCATTTCAGCATCAACGCGGGCACGCAGCCAGCCCCACCAAGCATCCCTGACAGCAGAGGCGAGCCGCAGTTTTGTGGCGAGCAACTTGCGCTCAAGCAAGGAGCTTTCCGCCTGCGCCAGATCGGCACTGGCCGTGCGTTGCCCGGGTAACCAAATGGGAACGGTGATGCCCAGCTCGATTTCTCGCGCACCCTTGTTGCCTGTCATCCCATCTGATCGCTGGCTGATCTCCAGCGAGGGCGGCTCGGGCGACCGCATCGAAGCGGCTTTCGCCTGCGCCTGCACAGCATCACGACGCTTTTGAAAAGCTTGCGCCTCGGGCTGCCTTTGCCACGCCGCATCGAAAACTTCTTTCAAGGACAGCGCGTTGCTTGTCGCTGCAGCAGGTGTGACTTGCGCTTGGGCCGTCAGCACCAAGCCGCTCAAGGTAAAGACCGACAACACGAACCGCATCGGTGCAGATCTTTTTTGGTTCAAACTCATCACTTATCTCCAATGGTGAAACATCCAAGGAGATCAGCGAGCAGCGACAAGGCGTCGCTAGCCGGTGACGCACAACGCACAAAGCGCCATGATCACCCGCAAACAGGGGATTCGAAAAAGGCAGGAAAACCCGAGGCTCGCCGATCAGGCAAGCACGGGCCATTTGGGCCGTTCAGGGCGTTCTGTTGATGGCTGAGAAGCCATCGCCTGAAGGTGAAGGGGGTGATCGTCAGAGACCGCTACGGTGGTTGTGTTCAGACTGCTGACCATGGCAGCGGCACAACCCAGGTGACAAGTGGCGCAGTCATGGTCCATGCCTGCCGATGAGCTTGCGTTTTCACCAGTCTCTGGGTGGTCAACTGACGCATGGTCATGGGTGTGGTGTCCCGGGTGCTGGGCCATCACACCGGTTTCGTGCTTGCAATAGCCTGCCATGGCTGCCCAGCTGAACTGCATGGGCAACAACACCAGCAAGAAGATCGCCATGTAACGTTTCATGGTCGGAAATTGTAGTGACTCAAATTTTCCATGGCACCGGTTGTGCATTTGTCCTCGGGGCGGTTGGGGGCAATGATGAAGGATGCTGACTTTAGGCGTCACCAGACCCTCCATGCGCCCCTTTGCGACGAAACTGAATCACCTCGGATCCTTTGAACTCTGATCGGCCGTACTCACGATACCCCACCCTCTGAGCAAGTCGAATGGATGCCGCGTTCCCTGGGCCAATGATGCACGCCGTTGTCTTGGCGCGGAACTTTTCATCCATCCATTCAAGCGCCGCGTTCACAGCCTCAGTGGCGATGCCGCGCCCATGCGCATCGCTTGAGAACACCCAACCGCCTTCCGGCAGGCCATCGAGGGAGGGACTGATGTCTCTTTCCCAGTTCGCAAAGCCGACGTCGCCGATGAGCTGAGCATTGTCCTTCCACTGAACGGCCCAATAGCCAAAGCCAAGCAACGCCCAGTGCCCGCTGTAGCGAAGAAGCCGTGCCCAGCACTCCTCCCGCGTCGAAGGCTTCCCGCTGATGAATTGAGAGACTGCGGGGTCTCCCCACATGGCAGTCAGCGCAGGAAAGTCATCGAGTCGATGCGCTCGCAAGATCAGTCGGTCGGTTTCAATAAGGGGTGCGCCCATGCTCTTCGGTCCCAGTTGCTCAAGATCAGGTGATCAATCAATCCTAATCGACTACTGGCCTTGAGATGTGCTGCATCAATTATTCCTGATCGACCGCCACCGACCCCTTACAGACCTTCGTGTATTGCCATTAGCAACAACTGAGCAGCGATAGCGGCCAATCAGGTCAAGTTCAACAAGGTCAGCAACCTGCTAAAAGCAGAAATTCCTATTTGTTACCGTTGAATATCGTTTGAAGTCAGTCCAAACCGTGCCGACGTTTCTCTGAATGTTGTCCTCCGCTTCAAGGACCTTGTTATGTCAGTCACGGCGCGCAGCTTTGTACAAAGGCAAAACAGTCGGCAGCAATTTTTCGATTTGCTGCACGCGGCTTGCCTCTGTTGGATGAGTGCTTAAGAAGTCGGGGGAGCTTCCCCCACTGTTGACTTTGAGCATTTTCTGCCACAGCGTGACCCCTGCTCGCGGGTCATAACCGGCCCGCGCTGAGAGTTCCAGACCCATTCGATCGGCTTCATTCTCATCGGTACGGCTGAAGCGGGTTGCAATCAGAGACTGGTAAATGGCTCCAGCCATGTCAACAGAACCTTGACCAAAACCAAACAATGCAGCGCCCAATCCTATTGCGGATTGTGCAGCCAATGCCTGCGAGACCTGTTCGCGTGAGTGTTCCCTCAATGCATGTGAAATTTCATGCCCCATCACCACGGCTATTTCTTCATCGGTCAGATGAAGCTGCCGAATAAGGCCTGAGTAAAAAATGATTTTTCCACCCGGCATACAGAATGCATTGAGTTCACTGCTGTTGATCAGGTTGACTTCCCATTTCCAATCAGGTGCGTCGGGACGAAAAAATTTTGATTGCGGTTCAATTCTCTGGGCAATGGCACGAATGCGCCGAAGAATGGAAGCATCGGTATTGAGGGTGCCTTTTGCAGCAGCCTCGGAAGTCAGCTTGCTGTAACTTTGCGCCGCCATCTGTTCGAGCTGCTGAGAGGAAACCAGAAGGAGTTGTTGACGGTCCGTGCCTACCGCTCCACCACTGGTGGTGGTTTGGCATCCACCGAGTGTCAGCGCAGCAAGCAACAGCAAAAGGGGGGCAAGGAGTCGAATCCCCGAAATCCGCATCGTTAACGGCCGATCGTGCACAGCGTAAACATCTTCAGGTGGTTCAAGCCTTCTTCAGCCATGACGTGCACCAGCCCTTGGCCGCCACATTTTTGCCGGCAAACAAAGGACATCCACCCACGACATCACCTGCCTTGCCTTGGTACAGCACGCAGTTGTTGCAAGCACTGCCAGATACATGGTTTTTGAGTTTTACTTTATCCGCTTGGATGGCGTCGTCCACATAGCCAAATGTTTTGGCTTGGGCGTCGCCTTTTTCGACCATGGGAAGATTCATGGTCGTCGTTAATGGTGCTGGTGCGGCCGCGGGTGCCGGACTGGGGGCGGGTGTGGTCGCCATCGGTGCGCTCTGTGGTTCGACTTGAGGCGAGCAAGCAGTCAACAGTGCCAGACAGGCAAAGGGCGTGATTTCGATAAAGCGTCTGCGTGTTGGCGTTTGCATGTGCGGGTTCCTTGTCTGGAGTGGCTTGTCATTGGGGTGCCGAGGTGCAATGGCCCGTCAACCGACCCACGAGTCAACGTTGCGCGGTTCAAGAGGACATATTGCATGTGGCAGTGGCCCTGTGTCTGTGCGATGGTGCACAAAGCTCACCGCAGTCAAGGACCACAACGAAGGCAGCAATCCAAGCCTTCCATGGCACCTCGCTGGCGATACCGACAATCGACTGACTGGTTCAGAAATATTCCCTGTACGTCCTCAACTGGCCAATCCAAGACAGTCTTGACCTGTCCGCAGACGCCCTCTTTGCCGTCCTGAAACTGAGGCTGACGATAAGCCGAACTGGCTAAGAGGGTCATCTCCTCGGGCTAGCCCATCGATGCCAGCCCGCGGACGCCAAATCACTCAGCCAAACACCTCGGTGTCCACCTCGCTGTTGGACTGGGCGCTGTAGCGGCTACCGGCTACCGTGTTCTGGTTGATCAGGGCATCCAGGCGCGCCAGCAAGCCCGCATCCAACTTCACATTCGCCGCCGCCAGATCGTCCAGCAGGTGATCTACTGAAGTGGTGCCGGGAATCGGAATGATGTCTTCGCCTTGGTGCAGCAACCAGGCCAGCGCCAACTGCGAGGGGCTGCAGCCGGCCTCGTGTGCAAGCGCGTGGTAAGCGGGCAAGAGCTTCAAATTGGCGGCGTAGTTCTCGGGGGTGAAACGCGGCATGCCGCGGCGGATGTCCTTGGCGTCAAAAGCGCTCACATCCAAAGCCGCACCGCACAAAAAGCCACGCGCCACCGGACTGAAGGCCACAAAGGCCACGCCCAACTCACGGCAAGCCTGCAGCACCGCGATCTCGGGGTTGCGCGTCCACAGCGAATACTCGGTCTGCAGCGCAGCAATCGGGTGCACCGCATGGGCTTTGCGAAGCGTGCTGGCCGACACCTCGGACAAACCAATCGTCTGGATCTTGCCTTGTCGCACCAAGTCACTCAAAGCGCCCACGCTGTCTTCGATGGGCACTTTTTTGTCCCAGCGGTGCAGGTAATACAAGTCAATCACATCGGTCTGCAAGCGGCGCAGCGCGTCCTCACAGGTTTTTTTGATCGTCTCGGGGCGGCCATCGATCACCCGCACCTTGCTGCCGCCGCTTTGTTCCACGCCCTGCATGCCGCACTTGCTGGCCAGGGTAAACCGGTTGCGGTGCGGCTTCATGACCTGACCCACCAGGGTCTCGTTGGCCCCAAAGCCATACAAGGCGGCCGTGTCGAAAAAAGTCACACCCTGGTCCAGGGCGGTGAGCAGCACGCGTTCGCCCTGCTGGGCCGAAACGGGTGCGCCATAAGCGTGGCTGAGGTTCATGCAGCCCAAGCCGATGGCGCTGACGGAAAAGGAGGCGATTTGGCGGTTTTTCATGGCCATATCTTAGCCACTTTAGACCCTCCTATACGACGACCTGCCCCATGAGAACCATTGACAAGCTCAAGGCCGAAAACCCAAAGGAGAGGTCGTAGAACCTGCGGACTGAAATTGCCATGCTCCACTCAACCCCTCCAGCACTGGGAGCTGATCGCTCAGATCGATCAACACCATGCGGTTTTCCACACCCCACTCGTCGGCTGTGGCATCGATGCGCAAAGGCATGGCATTGCGGTGCGCTGTGGCCTTCAGCCAGACAAAGCAATGACGGCGACACTGCCCCCCAGCACCTCTTGATGAAATTGTGCAAAAAGCACTTGCGATTGCGCATCCAAACCGTCAGAAAACAAATGGTGCTGACACTTTGATCGTTGGATATCCAGAAGGATCGCACCCGCCAGATTGGTCTGCAACACACGCCCCTGCGCATCGAGCGTGACCAAACCGACCGGGGCAAAGTCGTAGACATCCCTGTACTGTTGCCAATCTGTACAGGGCGGTGAACCTTCCTCAGCAGCAAGGCCGCAGGGCGACAGCGTCTTGCTTGCATCATCAGGCGATGACAACTCGCCAATGGGGTCGATCGTTCCATCTTGCAGCGCCACCCGAGCCAACTGCTTGAGGTAATGCTGCGATTGAACTTGGCCACGCGCATGGCACTCACAGGCCACAGTGCTCAACCCGTCTGGATCTTTGATGGTGATTTTTCCCCGTTGAATGTCGATCCAGCCCGCTGCCTGAAAGCGCCCTGCCGCCTGAGTCACCGATTCGCGCCGCACGCCCAACATGTGTGCAACAGCAGGTTTTCACCAGCATCCCACGGGGCCACAGTCCGACCGTCTGATGACTTCAGACCCAAGGCTTTCCGTCCCGTGCGGGGTAAATCCAAGGGCTCATGAAAAAGCACCTTCAACCCTGGCCCACTGACCAAGTTAGCTGAGTGATGGGCGCTTGGGGTGAAGGCCTGGGTGTTCCACATGTCTGACTCCATTCATCTCGGCCACTGCAAGCATTGCAGCAAGTGCCATGGATTCATGCTCGGGCTTTGAAACTGCGGCGTCGATTGATCGAATGATCTGTTCGCATAGACCAGAGGGCCTAGACCCGGAGGTTCAAACACCCAACACCCAGCGGGTGCATCCTCGGATCTTGATCGAACAAAACCTGCATCGGTGCTGTTCGCGTGTGTGCTGGACCACTGTTCAAGAAAAAAAATGCGACGACGATGAGTCGTCCCAACTGGAAAGGCCGCCATGACTGCACGCACCCGCGTGGCAATGACTTGGCCTCGCCAACAGTTGGTGTCCTTGGCCCCGCAGAAATGGAGACCCCCTCATGCACACCCACTCAGAGGTGACTTTTCACCGCGAGTTGTCGCCTTTTCGGTTTTTGAATGCGCCGCAGGCCCAATTCAGTCAAGGCCCCAACGCCAAGCCCGGGTCGCGCCCACGCATAGCCGTTCTGCATCGGGGGCACATCCACAACCACACAGCCCTGCGCCGCCAATTGCAAGACAGGGGTTACCACTTCAGCACGGACAGCGATGGCGAACTGATTGCGCACCTGATCGATGCCGTCCACCCGGGTGATGCCCTGCAGGCCGTGCGCCGTGCCGCCGCTTTACTGCAAGGCCCAGGCGCATTTGCCGTGCAGTTTCACGACCAAACCCACCGCCTGCTGGCCAACCGTGTGGGGCCGTCAATGGCCTTGCGCCTTCACCCACGGCGCGCTGAACTGATCGTGCCAGCGCAGCCTTTGGCCAACACCAGCACGGGCAGCACGACGGGCCTCTACCTCCTGCCAGAAGGCGATGTGCTCGACATCGACACCACCACGTAGCCACACCTGACCGGGCGATGATGTTTGAGACTCCCGCCCATCAAAGCGCGCCGTCTGGTTTCATCGCGTTTGTAGCTCACCTGCCGACCCACCTCGTTCAGGCCTGTCTTTATCGGATCACACCATCGCGCGATAATGCGAATCACTTGAACAAACTCGGCGGCGAAATGACGCCGTAATTCGGTCCCACACCGCCAGACAGCGGCGGGGGGCATTGGTTGCTCATTTTGGCGAGGATGTACTTGCCGTTACCGCCCACAGCGTCCAACAAGTGCAGGCAAGCAAAGCCCACAGTGGTTGCCCATGTCCCCGAAACCATCCGATTCAGGATGGGCACCACCACGAACTCACACTTTTTGTTGCCCGCTGCGCTGCATTTTTTGACATCGGTGAACAAGCTGGTTTTGACACCTGTTTGTATCCACGCGTCATCGCCCACCGACATGCTGATGGGGTTGCCTTCTTCGATCAGTTTTTCAATGGCGTTGGCCCCAGACGCTTTTGTGTCCAGTGATGTCCATTCGCCCGAATCGCAGTTGGCGTATTTGTACACCGACCCAACTTTGAACTGCGGCACCAGACCGGTCAGCGGGTCTACACGCGGCGCAGCAGGTTGCGCACTCGCGTTCCAAAATTTGTCGTACATGCATTTGGAAATGGCAAAGGGAAACAAACCGCCCGGGAGAATGGTCCCCGGGCTGCTCACCCCCGCCACCGCCGTGACCCGCACCGGTTTGGCATACACACCCCAGATGCTGGCCAAAAAAGTGCGCACCGGGCCCTGGTTTTCTTTCTCGCTTTTGCCCAAGCTTACTTGTACGGCGGGCGCGTCGTTGACCCCCGGCTTCAAGGGCAAAAATTGTAAACCTGTGGCAGCCTGGGTCATGTCCCAATAACCGGTTTGCACCTGGCCGTCGGCCAGCGGGTGGCCAGCCGCACTGTTGAGGGCGATGGCGTTGCTGGCCGTGTTGGCAGCACCCGGCCAGTCCAGCGCCGAGGCCCCGATGGTGTAGAGCTTGCGTGCACCGGCCAGCGCTGCGGCATCGGCATCGTTTTGCAACTCGTTGCGCACCACATGCAAATAAGCCAGGTCCACCGCCAAGGCCCCTACCCCCAAGAGCACGGGCAAAGTCAAGGCCACCAGCACGCTGACCGCGCCTTTTTCGGATTTGGAAAACCGTCTGATTTTTTTCATGACCGTGTCCTTCACTCATAGACCATTTCCGTGCTGGCTTGCAACACCCAGGGCCTGCCCAGGCTTTGGAACAAGCTGCCCAAGCCAATGCCTTCAAAGGTGTAGCTCACCGTGACCTGCAGCGTGGGGTCACCACCCAGGCTGCCCTTTTGAATGATCACGCTGGGCTGTACTGGGTTGGTCCCCAAGCTGATCAGCGCAGTCTGGGCGTAGTGGTTGACCACCTGCCGAATTTGCGCATCGGTGAGCTGCGGGTTGCGTGCCACGATGCCCGCGCGTGCGCCCTCGCGGCTGGCGTTGGTGATCACGGCCTTGTCGTACAGAGCCATGCTCGCATCGATGCCGCCCACCAACAAACCCAAGAGGATGGGCAAGAGCAGCGCGAATTCGACCACCGCTGCGCCGCGCTGCTGAGCTGACGTTTTGCCGCCTTGTCGGCCAGCTGCGCACGGGGCTGAGGCAAATCCTGCAAAGCTCGAATACGTCTGCGTTTTTTGAAATCTGCAAGTCTCGCGAGCGGGGTTTTGAAAACATGTCATGTGCCACCTCCTGAACTGGGCCCGCGTGGGCCCAATGCAAAACCCCGACCTTAAAGATGCAAGCGGCTTGTTTCGGTGCGCTGGCGCACTGGGCTTTGTGCATGACCACGAAATCAACACTTTGGTGTTTTAGCGCACTGTGCAATGCGCTTTGTTTTTTTAAAGTCGGCTTGCGGTCTGGAAACATCATGACCGTTGCAAAGCCCAAAGGCCATGACACGGAAACACCCACGTTGCGTGCTGCGGTTTGACAGGCTTGAAGCGCATCTCAACTTTTCAACTCTGGAGTTTGCACATGAAAAACTTTTCTCAATCTTTCAAGACATTTTGGGCCAATGAAGATGGTGCCAGCGCCATCGAGTACGGCTTATTGGCCTCGCTGATCGCGCTGGCCATCGTCGGTGGTGCCACCGCTTTGGGCGGTCAGTTGGACACCTTGTTCAACGGCATCGCCACTGCTCTTGGTGCGGAAGCATGAAGCGTCCAAATTGAACGCAACGTAAAGCACGCCATGCCCCTCAGCCTTTTTGACTGGACACATCTGGCCGCACTGGCCGCCATGCTTTTGGCGGCCATGTGGCACGACACCGCAACACGCCGAATTCCCAATACGCTGGTGTTGTGGGGCAGCTTGACCGCCATCGGGCTGTCACTGTCGCCCCACGGCATCGGCCTGGGTTCAGCGTTGGCGGGGGGCTTGGTGGGTTTCTTGGGTTTTCTGGTGTTCTACCTGCTGCGGGCCGTGGGCGCTGGCGACGTGAAGTTGGCCGGTGCCACGGGCCTGTTTGTGGGGCATCCCGACATGCTGTGGGTCAACCTTCTCATCTTGCTGGCCGGAGGCTTGCTGTCCATCGTTTGGGCGGTGCTCAGTGGCCAACTGGGTCAGACCCTGCACAACCTGAGCACCGGTTTCACCCAACTTTGGCTCAGCCGCCAACACGGACCGGTTGTTGAGCACACCGCCTTTCCTGTCAGCGCCACACGCGTGCCCTATGCCTTGGCCATTGGTGCGGGTACGGCGGTGCATGTGCTCAAGCTGTGGCCTTTTTCTTGAATTTTTCAGCCCTGCAAGGACTTCCTTCCATGAGAAACATTCGTCCCTTGGGTGCTCTGCTACTGGCCTTGGTGTTGGGCCTGGCGGCTGCCGCTTTTGCCGCCAACTGGTTGCAACAACAAAGCGCCTCCAACACTTTGCAAGTGATCGTGGCCCAGCGCGATTTGCAAATGGGCACCCGGCTGCAACCGGACATGTTGCAGACCTTGGCTTGGCCCAAAGCGGCGGCCATTCAAGATCCCTTGACCACACTCGACCAAGCGGTGGGCCGGGTCATCCATGTGCCGGTGCTGCGCGGTGAGCCCTTGCTGCAAAGCAAGCTGGCGGCTGTGGGCGAGAAAGGCGGCCTGTCCTCGGTGCTCGCGCCTGGGCAACGTGCAGTCACCGTGAAGGTCAATGAAATCATGGGTGTGGCCGGTTTCGCGCTGCCCGGCAATTTTGTCGATGTGATGGTCAACACGCCTGACAGCCAAAACCAACCCGTCTCCAAAATCGTCATCGAACGCATTCGGGTGCTGGCCGTGGCACAAGACGTGTCCACCAACGAGAGCAAACCCCGCGTGGTCAATGCCGTGACACTGCAAGTCACCCCGCAACAGGCCGAACAAATTGACCTGGCGCGCAGCGTGGGCACCTTGTCGCTGGTGCTGCGCAGCCACAGCGACAACATCCCGGTGCAAACGACCGGTGCGCGCAAGCTGGACTTGCTGCCTCAGGTGGCCGCTGCGGTGGTGGTCGCCACAGCCGCCAAAGCCACGCCGCCGCGTCAGCGTGCCTCACGGCCCGCCCCCAACACCACACCCACAGCAGAAACCGCAGCACCACCAAAGCCAGAACCTGCCCGCTTCGAGGTCATCCGTGGCTTGTCGCTTTCACAAGAGTGAGCCCAAGCTGATCTGAGCCGATGCAACCCACGCACCGTACTCACCCGCCAGAAGCTCCCCAGAGCCTGTCCATTCGTCACTTCAAAGAGAGCCCTATGACAGCCATCTTGCCCCTCACACTGTCCATCGCACTGTCCATTGCCTGTGTGTGGCCTCAAGCAGCAAACGCGGCAACTGCAGCTACCCCCTTTGCTGCTGCCAACAGCAACCCTGCCAAGGCCGCCACACGCAACGCAGCCAAATCGTCCAGCAAGCCAGAGGTGCAAACCCAAGGACCGGTGCTCATGGCCCCACCCCTGCGCCTGACGGCGGGCAAATCCATGCTGCTGCAATTGTCCGAAAATGCCGAACGTCTGTCGGTAGGCAACCCCGACGTAGCCGACGTGGTGCTGATCAACCCGCGCGAGATTTACCTGCTGGGCAAAAAATCCGGCCACACCAATTTGCTGGTCTGGACCGCCCAGGGCAGCACCACCTTGCGCGATATCAGCGTGGGTGCCGACATCGACAGCCTGCACGCCAAACTGCGCGAGTACGTGCCCAGTGCGGAAAACCTGCGCGTGGACAGCGTGGCCGACACCCTGGTGCTCAGCGGACGCGTGAGCGACGGCATGAAGGTGCAACGCCTCATGGCCCTGACCGAAGCCTTCAACGGCAACAAGAAAGTCATCAACTTGCTGCGTGTGCACGGCACGCAGCAAGTCATGCTCGAAGTCAAAGTGGCCGAGGTCTCCAAAACCCTGCTCGACGAACTGGGCGTTGACATGAACCTGACCCGCACCATCGGCAACACCTCGGTCAACCTGCTCTCGCAATTGCTGAGCGCCGGGTCCACCGCACTGACGGCCGCACGCGCCAACGGCCTGAGCACCATCACGCTGACCGCCGAGATGAAAAAAGGCCTGGTCAAAGTGCTGGCCGAGCCCACCATCACCGCCGTCAGCGGGCAAGAGGGATCGTTCTTGGCCGGTGGCAAGATCTACATCCCCGTGCCCCAAACCAACGCCAACGGCGGCACCACCATCACGCTGGAAGAAAAAGAGTTTGGCGTGGGCCTGCGCTTTTTGCCCACCGTGCTTGAAGACGGGCTGATCAACTTGCGCGTGACCCCCGAGGTCTCGGAGTTGTCGCAAGTGGGCACCACAGTCAAAGGTTTGGGCGGGCAAAGCAGCTTGTTGCCCAGCATCACCACGCGCCGAGCTTCCACCACAGTCCAGCTGCGCGATGGCGAAAGCTTTGCGATTGGTGGCCTGGTCAAAAGCAACGTCACCCAGACCATCAAGGCCTTCCCGATTCTGGGCGAGCTGCCCATCTTGGGGGCTTTGTTTCGCAGCACGGCTTTCCAGACCGACAAGTCCGAGCTGCTGTTTGTAGTGACGCCGCGCCTGGCCCGCGTGTTACCGCCCGACTACGCGCTGCCCACCGACAGCTACATCCCCCCGACCCGCAGCGAGTACTTCTGGAACGGCCAGATGGAGGGCAAACCGCCAGAGCAGATGCCTCCTGCCGCCAGCCCAAAAATGCCCGAAACCATGCACAAGAACATGCATCAAACCAAGCCAGAAGCTGCACCCAAGCCGGCGGCAGAGCTTAAATCTGAGGACCCGGCCACCCCTGCGGCCACAACAAACATTGCGACTGAACCCAACCCCTCGTCCACATCTTGAGCCCGGAGAGCCCTGCCATGAACTTCATGCCCACACCCCTTCGCAGCCTGAGCATCCTTGGACTGAGCCTGGCGCTGGCCGCCTGCGACAGCCCACCCACCATGGTGGACCAACACTTTGGCATGGCTGTGCAGCGCGCCCAAGCCCAACAAACCGTGCAAAGCCACAACAGCCCGGCACACCAGCACACCGCGTCAGTGCCCGACACCGATGGCGCATCTGCCCTGTCGGCCATGACGCGTTACCAGCTCAGTTTCCAAACCCCGCCCGCACCTGCCCCCATCTTCAACATCGGTTTGGGCGCGGTCAGCGCACCCTGAAAGTTTTGCCATGTCCCTCCATGTGATCGCCTCCAACGACACCCTGCTGGCCATGCTGCGCAGCAGCTTGCAGCAAAGCGCCCTGCCTCTGGCCAGTGCCGTGCTGCGCACCCCAGGCCGCAATTTGCTTGCATCGCTGCAGGACTTGGAGGATGCACCGCCAGGCACCATCGTGCTGCTGGACAGTCCCATCAGCCCGGACAGCACCGCCAACGAAGACCTGGCCGCGCTCGAAGGCTGGCTTCGCCAACACCCCCAACTGAACGTGCTGCTGCTGAGCGAAGACAGCAGCAAAGCCCTGTTGATGCGGGCCATGCGCGCAGGCGTGCGTGAAGTGTTGACACTGCCGCTTGAGACGACCGAGTTGGCGAAAACGCTGCAGCGCTGGACCGGTCGTGCTGCAGCCCAGACAGGCCCAAGCAGCGCAACGGGCACAGCAACGCTCCCTGCTGCTGCCTCACAACAAGCCCGGCCGGGTCGGCTGGTGGCCTTCATGGGCTGCAAAGGCGGCAATGGCACCAGCTTTGTGGCGGCCAACATGGTCCACATCATGGCCAGCGAATTTGGCAAGAAATGCGCCTTCATCGACTTGGACCTGCAGTGCGGCGATGCCTCTTTTTACCTGGGCAGCGGGGCCAACAAACACAGCCTTGGCGACCTGACGCGGCAAATTGACCGGCTAGATGTGCAGCTATTGGCCAGTTGCCTGCATCCTGTCACGCCCCGACTCAACTTGCTGGCCGCGCCCCATTCGCTGGAAAACGCCATGGCCATCAGCCCCCAAGACATCGAAAAAGTCCTCACCCTGGTGCGCAGCCTGCACGAGCATGTGGTGGTGGACCTGCCGCACAACCTGAACGCCCTGACGCTCAAGGTGCTGGACATGGCCGATGTGGTCTACATCGTGATGCAAAGCCAGACCCCGGATGTGCGCGACGCCCAGCGCCTGGTCAACATGCTGCGCGCCTTGGGCCTGAACGAAACCAAGCTTCGACTGCTGGTCAACCGCTACAAACCCCGAGGCTGGGTGAGCCTGCCCGAGCTGGAAAAAGCCGTGGGTCTGAAGGTGCAGCAAAGCATCCCCAGCGGCCCGGAGTGGGTGGACGAGTCATTGCACATCGGCCAACCCCTGTCGGTGGTGAACGACCACAACGCCGTGATCCACGCACTGCGCGAAGCCACAAGCGCCCTGCTGGAGAGCGCACCGCACAAAAACCGCCATTGGATGCAACGCTGGATCGGCCAAAACGCCTGAGCCACCCCGCTGACACCCTGCGTTGCCGACCCCACAGGAGAGATGTTTGAACCCGAACCTGCGCTACCAATTTGAAAATGCCAGCCACGCCACCGCACTGCTGAGACCCGCGCTCGTGAAACCCACACACGCACCGGACACCCGCCCCCTGCCCCCCGCGCCCACGCCGATCTCACTTGCGGCCACAGCCCCCCAACCTCACACGCCAAGGGTGCAACTGGACGACATCAAGACCCGCATCCACCAGGAAATTTTGGCGCTCATGGACTGGCAGCGCATGGAAAGCATGGCCCCCGATCGCCTGCGCACCGAACTCAAGGCGCTGACCGAAGAGCTCATTGCCAAGCACAAACTGGCGCTCAACGAAACCGAGCGCTGCCTGATCATTCAGGCCATTCAAGACGAAATGCTGGGCCTGGGGCCCATCGAATCTTTGCTGTCCGACCCCACCGTCTCGGACATCCTGGTCAACGGCCCGTTTCAGGTCTATGCCGAGCGTCATGGCAAGATCGTGCACACCGATGTGCAGTTCGACAACGAAGCCCACCTGCTGCGGGTCATCGACCGCATCGTCTCGCGCATCGGGCGGCGCGTGGACGAGATGAGCCCCATGGTTGACGCACGGCTGCCCGACGGCTCGCGCGTGAACGCGGTCATTGCGCCCTTGGCCATGGACGGGCCCTTGCTGTCCATCCGCCGCTTTGCGGTCGTGCCCTTCAGCGTGCACAACCTCATCAGCATGGGCACGCTCACCTCCGGCATGGCTGATTTGATCAACGGCCTGGTGCGGGCCCGGCTGAACGTGCTGGTCTCGGGCGGCACAGGCAGCGGCAAGACCACGCTGCTCAATGTCATGTCGGCCAGCATCCCGGGCGACGAGCGCATCATCACCATCGAAGATGCGGCCGAGCTGCAACTGCAGCAGCCCCATGTGGTGCGCCTGGAAACGCGTCCGCCCAACATCGAGGGCAAGGGCGAAATCTCACAGCGCGAGCTGCTGCGCAACAGCCTGCGCATGCGGCCTGACCGCATCATCATGGGCGAGGTGCGCGGCGGCGAAGTGCTGGACATGCTGCAGGCCATGAACACCGGCCACGACGGCTCGATGACCACCATCCACGCCAACTCACCGCGCGACGCGCTCACCCGGCTCGAACACATGCTGGGCATGTCAGGCCTCAAAGCCGAGACTCGCGCTTTGCGCCAGCAAATTGCCGCAGCCCTGTCGGTGGTCATCCAGGTCTCGCGCCTGTCGGACGGGCAACGCAAGATCACCAGCATGCAAGAGATCACGGGCATTGAGGGCGACATCATCAGCATGCAAGAGATTTTCCGGTTCGAGCAAACTGGCCTGGACCCCGACGGGCGCGTGCAAGGCCAGTTTGTGGCCACCGGCATCCGCCCCAAATTCATGCAGCGCTTGGTGACACGCGGCATCGCGCTCAGCGACAAAATGTTCGAACCCACCCAGCGCTGGAGCTGAGCCATGAACACACCACTTTGGACCTTTGCCGCACTCGCATCCCTGAGCATGAGCGCTTTGGTGTGGGGCTTCTATGGGCTGTGGCGGCAACACCTGGACCCGCGCCAAAAAGCCCTGGCGCAACGGCTGCAAGCGGTCACGCTCAGCGGGCCCAGCGATGAGGCCGAGCCCACGCTCAAACTGCGTCCCAAACGCTTGCTCAGCCAATGGGACTGGGCCGAACGCGGCCTGCAGACGCTGCCGGGCGTGAACCGCTTCGACCATTTTTTGCTGCAAACCGGCCTGGCGCTCAGTCTGGCGCAAGCCTTGTCATTGGTCGCAGGCCTGGTGCTGCTGGCCCTGGCGCTGGGTGCCAGCATGCATTGGCCAGTGCTGCTGAGCCTGGCCTTGGCGGTGCTGGGTCCACTGCTGTTGATCACCTATTTGCAGCAGCGGCGCACCCAGCGCATGGCCCGGATCAGCCAAGCCCTGCCTGACGCCCTGGACCTGATGGCCCGCTCCATGCAAGCCGGACACGCCTTCACCAGCGCCCTGCAAGTGGCGGCCAAAGACTGCCCGCCACCCCTGTCGCACGAGCTGCGTGCAGTGTTTGAAGAAATCAACTTCGGCGTCAGCACCGCACAAGCGCTGCAAGCCCTGGCAGTGCGGGTGGCCAGCGAGGATGTGCGCTACTTTGTGGTGGCCGTGGTCATCCAAAGCGAAACCGGCGGCAACTTGGCCGAGATCCTGAAAAACACCGCCCATCTGATCCGAGAGCGCCAAAAAATTGCGGGCATCGTTCGTGTGCTCTCGGCCGAGGGGCGCATCTCGGCCATCATCTTGTCGCTGCTGCCCTTTGCGCTGGCTGCCCTCATGGGCCTGCTCAACCCCGGCTTCGTCTCGCGCCTGTGGACCGACCCCATGGGCTTACAGCTGGTCTACATCTCGCTGACCCTGATGGCCTTTGGCATCTTGTGGATGTGGCGACTGATCAAGATCCGCATCTGAGATTTACACAACCCAAACCCTGCCCCGCCATGACCTCGTCCACCCTGATTTTTGCGGCGCTCGTGTTCGCCTTGGTCCTGACGCTGAGCCTGGCCGTGCTCAGACGCTGGCTGCCTGACCCCGGGCGCGAACGCCTGGCCCGGCTGAGTGCCCCAAGCGCTGGCCCCATCGCTCAAGCGAGCACCTGGCAACGGGGCCAAGCCCGGATGTTGTCGGCCCTGCTGTGGCTGGGCCCCTGGACGGCAGGTCTGTCGGGCGGTGAAGGCGACACACCTTCTGGGCTGCGCCTGCGCTTTGCCAACGCAGGCTGGCGCTCGCCTGTAGCGCTGCAGATTTACTTCATCTGCAAAACCCTGCTCTCGCTGCTGCTGACCACCCTGGCCTGGAGCGTGCTCACTGCCCAAGGCTGGCCCGCCAATCCCATGCTGCGCATGGCCTGGGTGGTCGCGGCCGCTGCTGTCGGTTATTACCTGCCCGACGCAGTGCTCAAGCTGCGCATCCAACGCAGGCAAATGGAACTGTTGCACGCCTTTCCTGATGCGTTGGACCTGCTGCGCCTGTGCGTGCAAGCGGGCCTGGGGCTGGACGCGGCCATCGAACGCGTGGGCCGCGAAATGCGCCACGCACGCCCCATGTTGTCCGAAGAATTTGCCCTCACCGGGCTGGCCCTGCGGGCTGGCTCATCACGGGCCGAAGCGCTGCGCAACCTGTCGCAACGCGTGGGCCTGCAGGACATCGACGCCCTGGTCTCCATGCTCATCCAAGCCGACCGCTTTGGCACCAGCGTGTCAGAATCGCTGTCCGTGCACGCCGACGCACTGCGCACACAACGCCGCCTGCGCGCCGAAGAAGCCGCCGCCAAACTCCCCGTCAAACTGCTGATCCCCCTCATCTTTTGCATCTTCCCCTCGCTGCTCACGGTGTTGCTGGGCCCGGTGATGGTCACGCTGGCGCGGCAGTTTGCGAAGGTGGTGTGAGGCGGGGCTGAGGACTGTATTCAGGCTGAGCCACAGGGTCATTGATTTTGATTGAGCTGACTTGCGGCTGCCGGATAGGCTCAAGGCGATAAGGCCCCGTTAACATCACGCCCTTACGCTTCAAGTTTCAAACCAACTGCCCCACACATGAACGACAAGACACCCGTAGAGCCCAAGCGTCAGGGCCTGGCCCGCGTTTGGCACGCATTTTTTTATTCGGTAGAGGGTCTGCGTGCCGGTTGGCACGAGCCCGCGTTTCGGCAAGAGGCGATTTTGGCGGTGCTGGTTTTGCCGGGCGCCTGGTGGCTGGGTCAAAGCTGGACCGAGGTGGTCCTGCTGGTGGGCGTGGTGGTGGCCGTGCTGGTGGTGGAGTTGCTCAACACCGCCGTCGAGTCGGCGATTGACCGCGTGGGGCCGGAGTGGCATGCCTTGTCCAAACGGTCCAAGGACATGGGCAGTGCCGCTGTGTTGCTGAGCTTGCTGCTGTGTGGCGGCGTCTGGCTGACAGCGCTGTGGCGGTGGTGGGTAGCCTGAGGCTGCTGGCCCAGGCCTGATCCTGCCGACTCAGCCAGGGCGCGATGGACAGGCCGCAAAGACGTCCAACTCGGGCTTGTGCATGCGGGTCTTGACCTGGGCCAGTGTCAAGACCGAATGAAAGTAATGGTCGTGCGAGACCGCCTCGGCCACTAGTTTTTTCCAGCAAGTCCCGTCCCAGCCCAACTGTGACTGCATGGGTTTTGACAACCACAGCGCCATGGGCACATGGGTTTGCTCTTGGGGGGCCATCATGAAAGGCATGCCGTGCAGGTACAAGCCTTTTTCACCCAACGATTCGCCATGGTCTGAGACATACAACATGGCTGTTGGGCGAGGCTGGCTCTTGAGCCAACGGACGGTTTGCGACAAGAGGTGGTCGGTGTAACGCACTGCGTTGTCGTAGGCGTTGACGATGTCCTGCGCCGGGCAGTTTTGCAGGACGTTGGTTTGGCATTCGGGCTGGTAGACCTTCTTGTCTGCCGGTGTGCGCTTGTAGTAGGCGGGGCCGTGATTGCCCATCTGGTGCAACACGACCACGGTCCCCGCAGGGGCTGGGCCTGCGCCTCTGTCTTTTTCCAGCTGTGCCAGTCGCTCAGGCAGGACACGCAGCATGATTTCGTCAAAGCACTCACCATCCGGGCACAGCGCCGGGTCTTTCAACGCCAAGGTGCTCGTGTTGGGCACGCGGTCGCACACCCCTTTGCAGCCCGACTGGTTGTCCAGCCACAGCACCTGCATGCCCGCGCGTTGCAACACATCGAGCAAATTTTCATAAGGGGTGTCGTTTTTGCCGTAGGCCTCGCGCCCCAAATGAGAAAACATGCACGGCACAGAAACTTGCGTGTTGGTGCCGCAAGAGGTGACATGGGCAAAGTAAGCCAGCTCGCCCGTGTCCTGCAGTTGGCGTAATTGCGGTGTGGTGTCACGCGCGTACCCAGCCAAACCGAAGTTGGCCGCACGCACGGTTTCGCCCACCACCAGCACGATCAGTGGCGGCTGTTGTGCCCCCCCGGGAGCACGCGCCAAAGCGGCGTCTTCCCCGATAAGCTGCAAGGGCATCCGGACCTGCGCGGTTTGCCCCACCACCATGCGCGTGCTGGCATAGATGGTGTTGAAAGGGTTGAGCATGTAGCGCAGGGATTTGTGGTTGCGCATGGTCGAGGCCAAATCTTGGAACGAGGCCCAGACCACCACCAGCAACACCACCGTGGCCAAACCAGCCAGGCCCAGCTGTCGCCCCACCAGACGCCTGGCGGGCAACTTTTGCACGGGTTGACGCCACCACCACCAGCCAGGCAACACCACGCCCAGCACCAGCACCAGCAACATGTTCCAGGACAACAAATCGCGCACTTCGCGTACATCCGTCTGCACGGTGTTGGCCATCATGGTGGGGTCGATGACAACACCATAAGTGAACATGAAGTAACTGTTGGCCGCGGCCACCATGAGCAGCACCACGCCTGCAGGCTTGCGCCAGCGGGGCCAAACCAGCAAGCTGAGCAACACGGCGGTGGCCGACAGCACGATGAGCGCAAAACCCACCAGACCCAGCCAAGTGCGCAGGCCGTGGTTGTCGGTCAAAGCCCACATGGCACGCCACAGGGGCAAATTACCCGCTGTGCTGAGCCACAGGGCCAGCAACAACAAAAGACTCAAGGGGTGCCAGGGGCGGCGGGAAGACGCATCAGCGGGGGCAAGATCGGCAGAAGTGAGGGGCATGGGCAGCAGATGACAAAGCAACAGCCGCCATTCTGGAAATCCTGTCTTATCGCAACATTAAGCCTTGCCCGAAAGTTGGCCCGTGGCGGGCCAAACCAGCGCAAAACGCTTGCCAAAAGGCGCTGCACCCGCATCGCGCAACAGCCGCGCTCCCTGGCTTTGGGCGATGCGATCGACCAAGGTCAGGCCAATGCCCAGGCCCGAGTCGGGGTCTGCTGTGCGGGCGGCGCTGAACTCACCGCCATCGTCGCTGACCGACAGCGTGACCTGGCCTGCACCATCGCGGGCCACACGCACTTCGACATAGGTGCCCGCCGGGTTGTGGCGCAAGGCGTTGTCCACCAGGTTGCGCAAGGCCAGCTCCAGCAAGGTGGCCTGTCCGGGCAGCGCCAAGGCTTGCTCGGGCGCCTCGAGGGCAATGTCTTGGCCCAGCTCGTGCGCCAGCGCCGCATGCTCAGACACCACGCGCAGGGCCAAAGCGCACAGGTCCACCGATTCGGATTGATCACCCGTCAGGCTTTGGGCCCGCGCCAAATCCAGCAACTGCGACAAGATGCGCCCCGCCCGCAAAGCGCCCTGCTCCACCGCCTGCAAGGCTTGGGCTTGCTCGCCGGGAGCGCCGTGGCGGGCAATCCGGGCCTGCAACACCAGCGCCGTCAAGGGGGTGCGCAGCTCATGGGCCACGTCGGCGGTAAAGCGCCGCTCCCGTTCAATCTGGGTCTGCAGGCGCAACACCAAAGCGTTGATGGACTGCACCGTCACGCCCAGTTCCCGATAGGGCTGCTGCGGCACCAGGGTTTGGCCTGCATCGACATCCAGCGTCGCGATCTTGCCCGACAAACGCTGCAAAGGCAGCAGGCCGCGACGAATGGCCGAGGCCAGCATCAGCGCGACCAAAGGCAAGAACACCAGAGCGGGCAGCAAGATGTGCTCAGATATGTCGGCGGCCAGCGCTTCACGCCTTGCCGGGTCCATGAACACGGCCACGCGGCGCACAGAGTCTCCAGCGATTGACTCACCCACGTAAGCGCGCCAATCCTGTGAGACGCCCTGCATTGTCAAACCCAGGGTCTGGTGGCCCAGCGAAAGGCGCTGCGGCAATTGGGCGTACACACCATGCGAATCCCAGACCAAGCGTTCATCCTGCCAGACCAGCACATGGAATTCAGGCACGTAGGCATTGGGCGGATGCTGTGCCAAGGCTTTGGGCAGCGCCGCCTGTGGGGCCGAAAGAGTTTTAGACGCATCAGGCTTAGGCCAGGGCGCTTTGAGCGCCTCACTCAAAGAGGCATCCAGGGGCTGGCTGAGCAGCAGTTGCGCGGCAGACACCAGCAGGCCGTCGCTGATTTCTTCGGCCTCGTGGTAGCCGGTGGAATAGGCCAGCCCGGCCAACAACAGCCACAGCGCCACCACAGCGCCCAAGGCCCAGGCCCACAGGTAACGCCACAACGAGCGGGGTTGGGCCTTGCCAAAAGAGACCTGAGGAGTGGTGAGTTGGGACATCAAACCTCCCCCTGGGATTCTGGCACCGGCACAAAGTAGCCCACGCCGCGCACTGTCTTGACCAGACCATCGCCCAGTTTGCGGCGCAGGTGGTGCATGTGCACTTCCAGGGCGTTGCTGTCCAGAACTTCGTCGAAGCCATAAAGAGCTTGTTCTAACCGCTGCCGAGACAGCACCTGGCCGCTGCCACGCAGCAGTGCCATCAACAAGGCAAATTCCTTGGCCCGCAGCACCACGCTCTCGCCGTTTCGTAACACCGTGTGGGCAGCTGGGTCCACCACGAGATCACCGTGACGCAGCAGCGGGGAGGCGCGGCCTTCGCTGCGGCGCAAAGCCACGCGCATGCGGGCCAGCAATTCCACAGGCTCAAAGGGCTTGACCACATAATCGTCAGCTCCCTCGTCCAGCCCAGCCACCCGGTCGGGCAAAGCATCGCGGGCGGTCATGATCAGCACCGGCATGACGCTGCCCGTGCGGCGCACTTGGCGCAGCCAGTCCAAGCCATCGCCGTCGGGCAGGCCAAGGTCCAGCAGCACCAGGTCAAAGGGCTCCACACGCAATGCTGCCGTAGCCAGTGCCAGCGTGGACGTCACGTCCACCGCATAGCCGCTGGCCTTCAATGTTGCGGCCAGGCCCGTGGCAATGCCCGCGTCGTCTTCCACAATCAATACCCGCATCGTCCCAGTCCCATTGGCGTGAGTGGTCATTTGTTGAGGCTCAATTGTCTCAGGTGTGGTGTTCATGGCCCACACCTTGTCACAAGCACTTTAAGCCTGGCTTAACCCGGCCAGGATTTAATCGAACGATGCAGAAATCAGACCCTTTAAGCCTCACCCAAGACCCACGGAGGAATCTGTCCAGCGTCCACCGACATCCGCAAGTGCGCACCAGCCTGTGGCTGTGGGGCCTGCTGCTGACGCTCACCTTGGCTTGGGATGCTGGGGGTTTCGACCTGGAGGCCATGACCTGGCTGGGCGGCCCAGAGGGCTTTGCTTGGCGTGACGACTGGTGGTTGAGCAACGTGATGCACACCGGCGCCAAACAACTGGCGGTGTTGATTTACGTGGGGGTGCTGGCGATGTCGCTTTGGCCGCTGGGCATTTGGCGACAACTGACACGCAGCCAAAGGCTGGAGATCATCATGGGCATCACACTGAGCTTGGTGGTGGTCACCGCCATCAAGCGCATCAGCCTGACCAGTTGCCCTTGGGATTTGCAAGCCTTTGGTGGGGTGACCAGCTATGTGTCGCACTGGTCATGGGGCATGGCCGATGGCGGTGGTGGCTCGTGTTTTCCGGGCGGGCATGTGTCCAGTGCTTTTGCCTTCATGGCCCTGAGCTTGCCGTGGTTGACCTCGAAGGACGCCGACCAGCAACGC
>JAIXOZ010000173.1 GCA_027486495.1 Comamonadaceae bacterium
GTGGGCCAGTCCTCAGCGACACCGGCTCTGCCAAAACAGGCAAGGCGACCGTTCTGGACGATCCAACACGCCAACAACTTCAGGAGGCGGTGCAAGCATGGGCGCAAGCTTGGCGTACCCAAAACATCTCCGCTTATTTGGCAGCCTACACACCCGATTACACGCCGAGCGAACGGACCACCCGTTCGGCCTGGGAGGCAGAGCGCACAGAACGCATAGTAGGACGTCAATTTATACGCGTGAAGGTCAGCAACTTCAACTTTGAAAACACTGGCACCAAAGTCATTGCCCGGTTCACCCAAATCTACGAGTCCGACAACATCCAGTCAACCCGCCGCAAACGAATTGAATTTGTGCGCTTAGAGGGCCAATGGAAAATCGCCCGCGAAACTGTCATCAACAACTGACCATGAGTACCAAGCACTTGTTTGTCAAACGCCGCCCGCCCTTGCGACGGCGGCTGTTGATATGGGGCATGCCACTGTTGCTCTTAGTCCTGATTTGGCCCAGTCTGAAGTCGCCCAAAAACGACTCCGGCAAAGCACTGTGGTCTCAACCTGTAGAGCCGCCCGGCGCTGTCGAGGTCACCTTGAACACCGTTTCAGTTCAGTTACAACCCCGCACAACGACACCAAACCAGGGGCAGTCACAGGGCTCCATCTCTGACGCAGACAACAAAACAACCGTTCTGGCACGAAGTTCATCGGATGGCCCCCCTCTAACAGTCAACGAAAGCGCTGCCTTGAGTGAGGCGCTGAACCAATGGCGTCAAGCCTGGAGTGCCAAAAACGTCCCCAGCTACCTGAGCTTTTACGGCCCAAGCTTTGTGCCGCCCAAAGGCCTGAGTCGAAAAACTTGGGAAGACTCACGCAAGCAGCGCATCTCCAGCAAGGAAAAAATCGACATCGCCATACAAAACCTGCAACTGCAGATCAGCGACAACAAGGCCACAACCAAGTTCACGCAAATCTACAGCGACGAGCGCCTGCGCATCACCGACCACAAAACCCTGGTCTGGCAAAAACACAATGGACGTTGGCTGATTCAGCTGGAGACCACACAATGACAGGCGCACCATGGCCTTGCTAACACGACTTCGATGGACACTGCAGCGGTTGGGCCTGGCCCAGGCCTGGGCGCAATGCCTTTTTATGCTGGTATTGATGCTGGCAGGGCTTTCTTGGGCGCTGCGCCAAGACAGCATGGAAGCACTGGCCAAAGATTCGGTAGGCCAAAATTCGCCCATCCTGTTCGGCACGGCACCCGTTGCCCAATGGAATACGTTGTACGAACTCGACAGCCTAGCCGCCCAAGCACACGCCAACACAGAAGCTTCACTGCGCGCCACCAACAAACGGCAAACCAAGCCAAGCCCGTCAGACAAACAGGCCCTTAAAGTTTTGCCCAACAATGGCGAAGCCTTGTTTCTTGAAACCTACCGACTGCAAATTGAAGGCGAGTACGCGCAAGCCCTGCAAGTTGCGCAAACCATGGCTCAACGTTTTGCGAATTTTCAGCTGGGCCAACTGATTTACGCCGACCTGATGGCCAGCATGAGTGGAGGCGTCCCCGAGCGCGAGAGCCTGATGCAAAAACCCGAGGCATTACAGCGCCTGCAGCAGCTCAAAACCGAGGCCCTACAACGAACCCGCCATGCAGGCACAGACGCCTTGAATGGCACATATCCCGAGCCCGTGCGCTTTTTGTCACCGAGCGTTCAACAAATGATCGTGGTGGACGCACAAAAATCCCGGCTTTACTTGCTAGCTCACCGAAACGATGGCCCAGGTCTTGGCCGTCTGCACGTGTTGTTCGATGCTTACATCTCTATCGGCAACAAGGGCATGGGCAAATGGCGCGAAGGCGACACCAAGACCCCCGCCGGAGTCTACTTTGTCCAGAAACACATGAATGACTTTATGCTGCCCGACCTGTACGGATCGGGCGCGCTGACTTTGGACTACCCCAACCCGCTGGACAAACAACAGCAACGCACCGGCTCCGGTATTTGGCTGCACGGCTCACCGAGCGAGCAATATGCCCGCCCACCAACGGCCACCGATGGCTGCGTGGTTCTGGCCAATGACGATATGCTTCAACTCGTCAAACTCGGGGTGCGGGCAGGCACACCAGTTCTCATTGTCGAGCAGCTGAAATGGCGCAACACCCCACTCAGCAGCACCCTGGTCAAGTCAGCCACTGGGACCGACGTCACGAAATCATGGCCGCTCCGGCCGCAACACATCCAACAAAAAACTGGCCATTGGACTTTGGTATCCGCCTTCGAATGGACCGACCAGCAGCGCACAGTGGCCGTACTCACCCACGAACTCAAAGCGCCAGGCCAAGCACCTCAGCGCGTTCACAGTTACTGGGAGAAAAACCAGCAGCAGTGGATAGAGGTGAGTGGAATTTAGTAGAAAAGAAGTGCATCTCTGGCCACTTTAAGCCAATGCATGTTTGATTTTTCAAGTCAGACTGTGTGATCGAAAACTCTTGAAACCTTGCCACAACGCACTTCTATAACTTCTCTACAGGCATTGAAACGGTGTCAAGGCGCCACATTCAGGCAAGAAGGTCCCGACCTACAATGCCGAATATGAATATCCTCTTTATTGCCGACCCCCTCGAGTCCTTCAAGATTTACAAGGACACCACGTTTTCGATGATGCGTGAGGCACAAAAACGCGGTCACCAAGTTGTGGCCTGCCAGATGACCGATGTGCGCTGGCAGCAAGGGCAATCCGTGTCGGCCCAAGTGCGTGACATCACGCTCACAGGACAAGCCGACACCTGGTTCACCCAGACCGCCACACACCGAGCCGCGCTGAAAGACTTTGGCGCCGTCATCATGCGCACCGATCCGCCTTTTGACAGCGAATACTTTTACGCAACCCACCTGCTGAGCCAGGCCGAGCGCGAAGGCGCCAAGGTGTTCAACAGTCCCGCCGCATTGCGCAACCATCCGGAAAAACTCGCTATTTTGGAGTTTCCGCAGTTCATCGCGCCCACACTGGTCACGCGCAGCGAAGCCGACATCCGCGAGTTCCAAGCAACGCATGGCACCATCATCTTGAAGCCCCTGGACGGCATGGGCGGCACGGGCATCTTCAAGGTGGGTGCCGACGGTCTGAATTTGGGCGTGATCATCGAAACCCTCAACCGGGGCGGCGCACAAACCGTGATGGTGCAAAAGTTCTTGCCCGGCATCGCACAAGGCGACAAGCGCGTGTTGTTGATTGGCGGCAAGCCTGTGCCGTTTTGCCTGGCCCGCATTCCCCAAGGCGGCGAGGTGCGTGGCAACCTGGCGGCGGGCGGCAAGGGCGTGGCGCAACCCATTTCCGAGCGTGACCGCGAAATTGCCGAAGCGCTGGGCCCGATCCTGTTCGCCCGTGGCCTGATGCTGGTGGGTCTGGACATCATTGGCGAAAACCTCACCGAGATCAACGTGACCAGCCCGACCTGCTTTCAGGAAATCACCGACCAGATGGGCTGCGATGTGGCGGCGCTTTTCATGGACGCGGTGGAAGCGGCGCTTTAACGCCTCCAATTAAAGCTTCAAATCCCCACCTTCAAAGGTGTACAAGCGCCCCGGCTCAAACGCGCCCCAGGTCTCGTCGGTGGTCAAAGGCGCAGTCACCACCACCGCCACCCGATCGGTCTCGCGGGTGTGCTCGGCAAAGTTCACACTCAGGTCCTCGTCGCTCAAGGTCGCTTGTGAGAAGGGGTGTTTGCGCAGCACATAGTGCAAGTGGGTGCTGGCGTGTGACCACAGCGCCTGGCCGTTGGACAACAAAAAGTTGAAGGTGCCATGCTTGGCGATCTGCGGCACCAACTCGCGCAAGGTGCAGCTGAGTTCGTGCACGCTGGGCACGCTGGCGTGTGACTTGGCCAGCTCTTGCATGAGCCAACAAAACGACCGCTCGCTGTCGGTCTGGCCCACGGGTTTGAAGCTGCCGTGCAAGCGCGGTGCAAAGTCCACCAAATTGCCGTTGTGCGCAAACACCCAGTAGCGCCCCCACAGCTCGCGCACAAAGGGGTGGCAGTTTTCCAGGCTCACTTCGCCTTGTGTGGCTTTGCGGATGTGCGCGATGACGTTTTGACTTTTGATCGGGTAGCGACGAATCAGCTCGGCAATCGGCGAGCTGCTGGCGCTTTGGTGGTCCACAAAGTGGCGCACGCCTTGGCCTTCAAAAAAGGCAATGCCCCATCCGTCCCCGTGGTGGTCGGTGTGACCGCCACGCTGGGCAAAGCCACTGAAGCTGAAGTTCACATCGGTCGGGGTGTTGGCGTTCATGCCAAGCAGTTGGCACATGGTTCAGTCTTTCTTGGTGGGCGTATGGGCTTCCCCCATTTTCCTCGCAGCCAACAAAGCCAAGGCGGTCATGGTGGCCAGAAACACAAAGGTCTCGTTGAAGGCCCGTAAATCGGCGTGTCCTGGATGGCTGGCCGTCAGGGCGTACACCGCCAAACGCCACTCCAGCACGATGGCGCAAATGCTCACGCCTGCCGCGCCGCCCAGCATGCGCACAAAGCCAATCACGCTCGACGCTTGTGGGATCAGGTCCTTGGGCAAACCCCGCATCGCGCCCAGATTGAGCGAAGGCAAGATGAAGCCCAAGCCAATGCGCCCGAGGATCACCAAAATCCAGAGCAAAGCCAAGCCCGCCGCCGGGTGGACCAGTGGCATGAGCGCAAACGACAGCGCCAGCAAGCCCAGGCCCCAACTCACCCAATGGGCGGGCGGCATGCGGTGCGACAAACGCCCCACCGACGCAATGGTCACGGCCAGCAAAATGCCCGCCGGCAACAAAGCCGCGCCAATGTAGGAAGGCGACAGACCCAGGCCCATCTGCATGTAGACCGGGAGCAAATAAGTCGATCCAAACAAGGCGATACCGTAGGTGAACGACACCAGCGCCCCCATGGCGAAATGGCGGTGGCCAAACACCTGCAGGTTCATGAGTGGGCCACGCCGGACTTGGGGCACTTGGCGCAAGGACTTGGCTTTTCGGCCTGAAGTTGCAGAACGCACGCGTCGGCGAGGCCGCAGCAAATGACGCTGCCAAGCCACAAACACCGCCACGCCCAAGCACGTCAACACCAGCAGGGCCACGGCCACCGTGTGGTCGTCGCGACGCAGTTGCACCAATCCATTGAGCAGCATCAAGGTGCAAGCGCTGGCCAGCGCCAGCCCGATCCAGTCGAGACCCGGACTTTCGGCATCGGCCTGCACACCGCCCGGGGCTGACGTGGGCACATAACGGCGTGACAGCCACAGCGCCACCATGGCCAGCGGCACCACCATGAAAAAGATCGAACGCCAGCCGAACACATCAACCAAAACGCCGCCAATGCTGGGGCCAATGGCCGGGGCCAGCACCACGCCCATGCCAAACAGCCCGCTGGCGCGGCCTTGTTCGTGCGAGGCAAAGGCCCGTAAGATGATGATGGCGGGAATGGGCTGCACCACACCCGCAGCCAGACCCTCGGCCACGCGTGCGGCCATGACCAGTGGAAAGTCGTTGGCAAAACCACCCACGACGCCGCCACCCAGCAGCAGCCACATGCAGACTTCGTACACCCGGCGATAGCCATAGCGCAACAGCAGCCAAGGCGTGGTCAGCATGGACACCGTCATGGCCACCATGAAGCCCGAGCTGACCCACTGCACCCGACTTTGGCCCAGGGTGAAGTGCTGGCTCATGTCGGGAATGGCCACATTCAAGATGGTTGACGACATCACCGCCGCCATGGAGCCCAACATCACCGACATCAGCAACAACCAGCGGTGCCTCTCGCCATAACGCGCTTGCAGCGCCTGCAGACTGTGCGGGCCTTGGGCCTGGGTCATGTGCGCCCCGCCTGCAAGGGGACTGGCGATGAGTCTTGGGACTTGGCCACACAGGCCGCACAAATGCAGGCCTTGTTGCGCGCCGCCTCGGGCACCTGTTTGAGCAAATCGGCGCTGAAAGGCACCCGCGTGCACCAGCAGGGGCCGGATGCCGCCTGGCCCGGTGTGGCCAAGGCGCAGGCATTGGGCTGCCCGCACAAGGGACAGCGGCAAGGATCAAGGGCAGGCTGGGTCATGACGGTGGGGCTCAGTCCTTGCCTTGAAGACGCAGCTGCGCGACACGCCACAGTCGAATGACCAACACCAACAAAGGCGTGGTGTGCAAGAAGAAGTCAAAGATGTCGAGGGGTTGGCTCAAGGTGCCGTCCAACAGCATGCGCCATTTTTCGGTCAAGTGCGGCTCGGGCACAAAGGGAGCGCCCGCCAAGTAAACGGCAATGCCCACCAACCACAACATCGGAATCCGATCAATCCAGCGCATCGCGCCCTCCTCAAAGCCCTATTTTCAGGCATGCCCAATATCTCAGCGCATGACCCACAAAAAACGGCTCCCGAAGGAGCCGCTTCTTCAAGCGTCAGACCGCGTCCGACGCCAGTGTGTTCAGGCCGCCTTGACCTTCAAACGCCAAGCGTGCAGCAGCGGCTCGGTGTAGCCACTGGGTTGCGCCTTGCCTTTGAAGACCAAATCGCAAGCCGCTTTGTAAGCCGCCGACTTGGCGAAGTTGCCCGCCATCGGCTGGTAAGCCGCGTCGCCTGCGTTTTGTGCGTCCACCACAGCGGCCATGCGCTCCATGGTTTGCTTGACTTGCTTTTCGGTCACCACGCCGTGGTGCAGCCAGTTGGCCATGTGCTGGCTGGAGATGCGCAGCGTAGCGCGGTCTTCCATCAGGCCCACGCCGTTGATGTCGGGCACCTTGGAGCAGCCCACACCTTGGTCAACCCAGCGCACCACGTAACCCAAAATGCCTTGGGCGTTGTTGTCGAGTTCCTTTTGCTTGTCTTCTTCAGACCAGTTGGCCGCGTCTTTGGCGACCACAGGGAATTGCAGCAACTGGTTCAGCGTCTCGTCACGCAAGGTTTTGGCGTCTTGCTTGGCCACGGCCTTTTCCATCTGTTTTTGCAGGGCAGGCACGTCCACCTGGTGGTAGTGCATGGCGTGCAGCGTGGCGGCGGTGGGGCTGGGCACCCAGGCGGTGTTGGCACCGGCCAGGGGGTGACCGATCTTGGCTTTGAGCATGTCGGCCATCAGGTCGGGCATGGCCCACATGCCTTTGCCGATCTGGGCACGACCGCGCAGGCCGCAGGCCAGGCCCACGTTGACGTTGTTCTTCTCGTACGCACCCAACCAGGTGCTGTTCTTGATGTCGCCCTTGCGCATGACGGGGCCCGCCAACATGCAGGTGTGCATTTCGTCACCGGTGCGGTCCAAAAAGCCGGTGTTGATGAAGGCGACGCGGCTCTTGGCGGCAGCGATGCAAGCCTTGAGGTTGGCGCTGGTGCGACGCTCTTCGTCCATGATGCCCAGCTTGACGGTGGAAGGCTTCATGCCGATGACTTTTTCCACACGACCAAACAGCTCGTCGGCAAACGCGACTTCGGCGGGGCCGTGCATCTTGGGCTTGACGATGTAGACGCTGCCGGTGCGGCTGTTGCGCAGGGGGTGCGAAGACTTTTTCTGCAGGTCAACCAATGCACAGGTCACGGTGACCATGGCGTCCAGGATGCCTTCGGGGATCTCTTTCATGCTGCCGTCGGCGGCTTTGTAGAGGATGGCGGGGTTGGTCATCAGGTGACCGACGTTGCGCACGAACATGAGCGATCGGCCGTGCAATTTGACGGTGTCTTTGCCCCCGGCAGCTTGACTGCCGGTTTTCGCATTCGGCTTGGTGTATTCGCGGTCACCGTTCATGGTGCGGGTGAAGGTCTTGCCGCCCTTTTGCACTTCTTCGCTCAGGCTGCCTTGCAAGATGCCCAGCCAGTTGGCATAGGCCAGCACTTTGTCGTCAGCGTCCACAGCGGCCACGGAGTCTTCCAGGTCGAGGATGGTGGACAAGGCGCTTTCAGCGATCAAATCAGACACGCCAGCGGGGTCGGTTTTGCCGATGGGCGTGGACTTGTTGATTTGCAAATCCAGGTGGATGCCGTTGTGCACGAACAGCACCGATGCAGGCGCTTTAGCCTCGCCGGTGTAGCCCACGAATTGCTTGGCCTCGGCCAAGGTGGTGTTCTTGCCGTTGGCCAGGGTCACGACCAGCTTGCCCGCTTTCACGGCGTAGCCCTTGCTGCCCACATGCGAGCCGGTCTTGAGCGGTGCAGTGCGGTCGAGCACGTTGCGGCAGTAGTCGATGACTTTGGCGCCGCGCTGGGGGTTGTAGCCCGTGCCTTTTTCACAGCCGTCGGCTTCGCTGATGGCGTCGGTGCCGTACAGCGCGTCATACAAAGAACCCCAACGGGCATTGGCCGCGTTCAGGGCATAGCGGGCATTCAAAATTGGCACGACCAACTGAGGGCCTGCCAGCTTGGCCAACTCAGCGTCCACATTGGCGGTGGTGGCTTGGGCGTTGCGGGGCTCGGGCACCAGATAGCCGATTTGGCTCAGGTATTTGCGGTAAGCCTTCATGGCCTTGCCCTCACCGACAGGGCCGGGGTTGGCGGTGTGCCACTCGTCCATGGCGGTTTGGATGCGGTCACGCTCGGCCAGCAGAGCGATGTTTTTGGGGGCCAGGTCAGCCACGATGCTGTCAAAGCCTGCCCAAAACTTTTCCTTGTCCACGCCGGTAGCGGGCAGCATCTGGTCGTTGATGAAACTCAGCAAGGGGTTGGCCACTTGCAGGTTGTGGATGGCGGTGCGTGCAGTCATGAAAACCTCTGGGGTCAAGTCAAAAAAATGGGGGATGGCCTCTGCTCAAAGCAAACAAGGTGCCATGTAGGCCAGGAGACCAATCACTCTATTCTAAATTTAGACGCTGATAAACCCGACGAATCTTCATAGACCCATGACTTTTAAGCACAAATGCAACTCACCCGTGTTGGCGCATAAGCCATGTTTATCACCAGGGTCATATGTCTACCCCGGGTCATCTCTGTCACTCGGGTCTTATCCGTCACCCCGGGCTTGACCCGGGGTCCATCTTCTGGGCTTACACGGAGGGCGACGGCAAAACATGGATCCCGGCTCAAGGCCTGGATGACATCCCTGCCGACGTCCGGGCGAGGCAAATCGACCGACGTCCGAGGGAGATAAAACTGATGACGTCAGGTATGACCAAACTGAAAGCCTCGGTCTCGGATCAATAATTCAGGCATGACACGTCTCCCAAGCCCAGAAATCCTGATCAGCGAAGTCGGCCCGCGCGATGGCCTGCAGTCGGTCAAGGCCACCATGCCCACCGCTGACAAACTGCGCTGGATCGACGCGCTGGCAGCGGCAGGCCTGCGAGAGATCGAGGTCGCCTCCTTTGTTCCCGCACAGCTTTTGCCTCAAATGGCCGACGCCGCGCAAGTGGTGCAGCACGCGCTGCGCCACACGGGCGTGCGGATCATGGCTTTGGTGCCCAACTTGCGTGGCGCGCAAGCCGCATTGCAAGCGGGGGCCCAAAAGCTCACCTTGCCCGTATCGGCCAGCCCCGCGCACTCCATGGCCAATGTGCGCAAAACGCCTGAAGCCATGGTCGACGAGGTGCGGGCCGTCTTGCGCCTGCGCAATGAGATCGCACCCGGCGTGCCGGTGGAGGTCGGCATGTCCACCGCCTTTGGCTGCACTTTGCAGGGCCAGGTGCCCGAGGGCGATGTGCTGCGCCTGGCCCATTTGCTGGCAGAGGCTGGCGTGGACGAAATCGGCCTGTCGGACACCACCGGCATGGCCAACCCGGCGCAGGTGAGCCGATTGTTCAAACGCATGTTCCAGGAGATCGGCCCCCTCACAGGAGCCGCTCACCTGCACAACACCCGAGGCCTGGGGCTGGCCAATGCCTTGGCCGCTTACGAGGCGGGCGTGCGCACCTTTGACAGCTCACTCGGAGGCCTGGGCGGCTGCCCTTATGCACCGGGGGCTTCGGGCAATGTGGTCACCGAAGATTTGGTGTTCATGTTCGAAGCCATGGGCGTGTCAACAGGCATTGACCTGAACCTACTCATCGCGGCACGCGAACCTATAAGAGCCGGACTGCCTGGTGAGCCCTTGTATGGCATGACGCCCGAGGCGGGTCTGCCCAAGGGCTGGGCTTGATGGGCCAGCCGCAGCCCGCCAGCATTCGCGCACGGGGGTGGTCTCCCACCAAAACCTCGGCGAAGCATCCAACTTTGCACCCCAATCACCCGCAAGGGGGGCTGCATTACAACCTAGAAACCGCATAATCGGTGCACATGGACAAGCTCAAAGCCTTCGAAACCTTTGTTTCAGTTGCCACCAAAGGCAGCCTGACCGCTGCGGCCCGGGCTGAAGGCGTGGCCCCGGCCATCATCGGCCGCAGGCTCGATGCGCTGGAAGAAAGCCTGGGCGTGAAGCTGCTGGTGCGCACCACGCGGCGCATAACCCTCACACACGAAGGCAGTGCCTTTCTGGAAGATTGCCAGCGCTTGCTCTCGGACGTGGCCAACGCCGAAGCCAGCGTGTCGGCCGGCGGCGTGAAAGCCAGCGGGCATTTGCGCATCACCGCCCCGGCCGGGTTCGGGCGTCGCCATGTGGCCCCCTTGGTGCCGCGATTTCGCGAACTGCACTGCGAAGTGTCGATTTCCCTGAATCTGAGCGACCGTGTGGTGGACCTGGCCGCCGAGGGTTTTGATTGCGCCGTCCGCGTGGGCGACCTGCCCGACAGCTCGCTGGTGAGCGTGCGCATGGCCGACAACCGCCGCCTGTGCGTGGCGACCCCAAGCTATTTGGCCCGACGCGGCACACCCGTGCATCCCTCGGACTTGCTCCAACACGACTGCCTGACCCTGTCGAGCGACGCCTCGCAAACTCGGGGCTGGGCTTTTCGCAACCCCACGGGGGACGGGCACGAGGTGGTGCACCTGCGCCCGGGTGGGCCGCTCGACTGCTCAGACGGGCAGGTGCTGCACGACTGGTGTCTGGCCGGTTACGGCATCGCCTGGCGCAGCACCTGGGAAGTCGAGGGCGAAATTCGCTCCGGCCAGCTGGTGGCCGTCCTGGAGGACTTTGCCGCGCCGCCCAACGGCATCTATGTGGTATTTCCCCAGCGCAAACACTTGCCACTGCGCGTGCGGCTGTGGATCGACTACCTCAAACACCACTACGCACAGCCTGGTTACTGGCAAGTTACCGAGGTTTAGCGGTCGATCGAGGTTGTAAAGATGTGGATGTGTGCCACGTCCGTCGCCCAAGGCGTGGCTCACACAAAAGGGACTGGGCGGCCACTGCGCACAAGCGCGCCCCGTGCGCGATGGTTTTCGGGAAGCATATGCCACGCCTAATCGCCCACGGGGTGGGCTCCTACAAGAACTCGCGTTCAGATCACTTCTTCAAGCACTCCGACATGAAGGCCTTGCGCTCGTCGCCTTTTTTGCCAGCGGCTTCGGCGTTACACGTCTTCATTTTGTTTTGCTGCTTTTCTTGCTTGTTGGCACTCAGGCAGTCTTTCATGAAGGCTTTGCGCTCATCGCCCTTTTTGCCTTCGGCCTCCTTGTTGCAGGTCGCCATTTTGCTTTGCTGAGCTGTTTTTTCGGCTGCAGGGGCAGATGCAGCAGGTGCAGCGGCGGTCGCAGGCTTGACAGGGTCGGCAGCGAAAGCCATGCCAGAAACCAAAGCAAAACCCAAAACCGCGATAGAAAGGGAATGACGCATGTGTGAACTCCGTAAAAAAGGGTTTCAAGAACAAAAACACCGCACAGTTTTGTGCAGTTCACAGATTAACGCGCCAAAGTGAACACTGAGCGACAGCAGTTGTGACCAACTGTAATTGCTGCACATAAAACCCCGCTTGCTGTCTGCCCGGCAACGCGAACGCGCCCCGCCCCCGTAAAATCGCGCCCTATGCTTTCTGCCAAACAACATTTGCTCACGGCCCTGGCTGCTGAGCTTGAAAAAATTCAAACCGGTGCGGGTGCGCGCGCGGCCTTCGAATCGCCCAAAGTGGCCGCCCATGGCGACCTGGCCTGCACCGCCGCGATGCAGCTGGCCAAAGCCCTCAAGCAAAACCCCAGGCAGTTGTCCGAAACCCTGCGCAGCGCCTTGCTGGCCAACCCTGCGTTCGAGCGCTGGGTCAACGACATCGAGATCGCCGGGCCCGGCTTCATCAACATCCGCCTCAAAGACGCGGCCAAACAAGCCGTGATCCACGAAGTGCTGCAGGCGGCAGAATGTTTCGGCGAGCAGCCCGCCCAGCCCAACAAGGTGCTGGTCGAATTCGTCTCGGCCAACCCCACAGGCCCTTTGCATGTGGGCCATGGCCGCCAAGCTGCCCTGGGTGACGCGATTTGCAACTTGCTGGCCACGCAAGGTCAACAGGTCTACCGCGAGTTTTATTACAACGATGCCGGTGTGCAAATTGGCACCTTGGCCAAGAGCACGCAAATGCGCGCCCGTGGTGTCAAACCTGGCGACGATGGCTGGCCCATCGACCCCGAGAACCCCGAAAGCAAAGCCTTCTACAACGGCGACTATATCCAGGACATCGCGGGCGACTTTCTGGCGAAGAAAACCGTCAAATCCGATGACCGCGAGTTCACCGCCAGCGGCGATGTGAATGACCTGGACGGCATGCGCCAATTCGCCGTGGCCTATTTGCGCCACGAGCAAGACTTGGACTTGAAGGCCTTTGATGTCAAGTTTGACAACTACTACCTGGAGTCGAGCTTGTACACCAGCGGCAAGGTCGATGCCGCCGTGCAAAAACTGCGTGATGCAGGCAAGACCTACGAGCAAGACGGCGCGCTGTGGCTGAAATCCACCGACTACGGTGACGACAAAGACCGCGTCATGCGCAAGGGCGACGGCACTTACACCTACTTTGTGCCCGATGTGGCTTACCACATCGCCAAATGGGAACGCGGCTTTTCGCGCGTCGTCAACATCCAGGGCACCGACCACCACGGCACCATCGCACGGGTGCGCGCAGGCCTCCAGGCGGCCGGCGTGGGCATCCCCGAGGGCTATCCCGACTATGTGCTGCACACCATGGTGCGCGTGATGCGTGGCGGCGAAGAGGTCAAGATCTCCAAACGTGCTGGCAGCTACGTGACCTTGCGCGACCTGATCGAGTGGACCAGCAAGGACGCGGTGCGTTTCTTCCTGCTGTCGCGCAAGCCCGACACCGAATACATCTTCGACATTGACTTGGCTCTGGCCCAGAACAACGACAACCCGGTGTATTACGTGCAATATGCGCACGCCCGCATCTGTTCGGTGCTGGCTGCCTGGGGTGGTGATGTGGACTCTCTCGCCCAAGTGGACTTGTCACCGCTGCAAAGCCCGCAGGCCCACGCGCTGATGCTGGCTCTGGCCAAATACCCCGAGATGCTGACATCGGCCGCTACAGACTTTGCGCCGCACGATGTGACGTTTTATTTACGCGACCTGGCCTCGCAGTACCACAGCTACTACGACGCCGAGCGCATTTTGGTGGACGACGAAGCGGTCAAACAAGCGCGTCTGGCGCTGGTGGCCGCCACTGCGCAGGTGCTGCGCAACGGTCTCAAAGTGCTGGGCGTATCAGCCCCGCAAAAAATGTGAATGGACAAGTCATGACTTTGAACAAACAAGGTGGCGGTACTTTTCTGGGCTTCATCATCGGCCTGGTGCTGGGCTTGGGCGTGGCTTTGGCCGTGGCCATTTACGTGACCAAGGTGCCCACACCTTTCTCCAACAAGAACCAGCCCCGCACCAGTGCGCAAGACGTACAGGAAAACGAAAAGAACAAGGACTGGAACCCCAACAGCGTCTTGCAACCCAAGGCTCCAGCCGAGCCTCCCGCGCCACCGGATGCCAGTGCAGCAACCGCAACGCCCCAGGATGCAGACAAATCCGCCGACAAAGCCCCTGCGCCTCCCCGGCCCGCCGTGACGGCAGACCCACTGGGCGATCTGGCCAAAGCCAAATCGGCACTGAACACGCCTGCCCCGTCTGCAGCCCCCGCCGATGCCGTCGACCCATTTATCTATGTGGTGCAAGCGGGTGCCTTCCGCACCAGCGCCGACGCCGACGCCCAAAAAGCCAAGCTCGCTCTGTTGGGGCTGGACGCCAAGGTTTCTGAGCGCGATCAAGCCGGGCGCGTGGTTTACCGCGTACGCTTGGGGCCTTTCATTGACAAAAACGCTGCTGAACGCATGCGCACCCAGCTCGAAAGCTCTGGCATCGACAACACCCTGGTTCGCCTGCAGCGCTGAACCACCCAACCTGCACCCGAAAGTGCAAAGCATATGGAGCATTCATGAAACGACGCCTTTTCTCTACCGCCATGCTGGCTGCCACCTCCTTGCTGGGGGCAACCTCGGCTTGGGCACAACAAGCCTTCCGATCGGGCAAGGACTACATCACGCTGGACCGTCCCGTGGCCACCGATGCGGGCCAAGGCAAAATCGAGGTGCTGGAGTTCTTTTGGTACAGCTGCCCCCACTGCAACATGTTTGAACCCGCTTTCGAGCAATGGGCCAAAAAAGCCGCCAAAGACGTGGTGGTTCGCCGCGTACCAGTGGCCTTCCGAGATGATTTCGTGCCCCAGCAACGCCTGTACTACACGCTCGAAGCCATGAACCTGGTCGAGAAGATGCACATGCGCGTGTTCACCGCCATCCATGGCGAAAAACAGATGCTCAACACCGATGCCTCCGTGCTGGCCTGGGCTGAAAAGCAAGGCATTGACAAAGCCAAGTTCGAGCAAACCTACAAGTCCTTTGGTGTGGCCACCAAGGCCAAGCGTGCCGTTCAGCTGCAAAACGACTTCAAGATCGAAGGCGTGCCCTCGCTGGGCGTGGCGGGTCGTTACTACATCGATGGCACCTTGGCAGGCAGCATGCCACGCGCCCTGCAGGTGGCCGATGCACTGATTGCACAAACCCGTCAGGGCCGCTGAGCCCCAGGCATCCCGTCCGGATGACCGTCGAAAACTGCACGACCAAAGCCCGCAGGTGACACGCGCGGGCTTTTTTGTGCCCGGTTTTTGATTTTTTGCCCGGCTGTGGGCGCGAGTCGGGGCGCTTGCACCTACAATGGCCCAGACTTACAGCAAGATTCATGCCCCGCAAAACACCTTCCTCACTTCGCTTGAGCTTTTGGAGCCTTTTGGCCCTGTGCGCCAGCTTGCTGGCCCTGCCCAGCCAGGCTGAAAAAGCCGACCGCGATCAGCCCATGCAAATCGAAGCCGACAGCATGCGCCACGACGAAGCACGTCAGCTGACCCAGTTCACCGGCAAGGTGGTGGCGACCAAGGGTACGCTGGTTTTGCGCGCTGCCCGCATGGATGTGCAGCAAGACGCCAAAGGCCGTCAAGTGGCCCGGTTGTGGGCCGCCCCCAACGAGCGGGTGTTTTTCAGGCAAAAACGCGAGGGCGTGAACGAGTTCACCGAAGGCGAGGCCGAACAGGTCACGTATGACAACCAGGCCGATATCATCACTTTTGTCCAACGCGCCGAGGTGCGCATCTTGCGCGGCAACCAGGTGGCCGACCAACTCAATGGCCACACCATCGTGTTCAACAACACCAGTGAAGTCATGACCGTAGACGGTCAGGCCGCCAACGGCACTGGGCAACGCGTTCGCGCCATCCTGACGCCCCGCAATGCGGCTTCAGCGCCTGCAGGCAATTCGCCAACTGCGCCCGCCCTGCGCACCAGCCCGGGCCTGTCGCCCGCGTCAAAACCATGAGCACTGCCGCTGCCCCTGACAGCCGCCTGGAAGCGCGCCACCTCAAAAAAGCCTATGGCAGCCGCAAGGTGGTGCACGATGTGTCGGTGCAGGTGGGCAAAGGCGAAGTGGTCGGTTTGCTGGGCCCCAACGGCGCAGGCAAAACCACGTCGTTTTACATGATCGTGGGCCTGGTGCGGGCCGACGGCGGGCAGATCCTGATCGACGGCGAAGACGTCACCCGCATGCCGATCCACAAGCGCTCGCGCATGGGTTTGTCTTATCTGCCGCAAGAAGCGTCGATCTTCCGCAAGCTCTCGGTGGCCGACAACGTGCGTGCCATTTTGGAGCTGCAAACCGATGCACATGGTCAAGCCCTCAGCAGCGCCGAAGTGGAAAAACGCCTGAGCGAACTGCTGGCTGATTTGCGGGTGGACCACCTGCGCGACTCGCCCTCGGTGGCGCTGTCAGGCGGAGAGCGTCGTCGCGTCGAGATTGCCCGCGCCCTGGCCACCGACCCGCGCTTCATCTTGCTCGACGAGCCTTTTGCGGGCATCGACCCCATTGCGGTGATCGAGATCCAGCGCATCATCGCCTTCCTCAAGCAGCGCGGCATTGGCGTGCTGATCACCGACCACAACGTGCGCGAAACGCTGGGCATTTGCGACCACGCCTACATCATCAGCGAAGGCCGTGTGCTGGCCGAGGGCACGCCCGACGAGATCGTGGCCAATGCCGATGTGCGCCGGGTCTACCTTGGCGAACACTTCCGGATGTGATGAACACCCCCCACATCCACGACATGAGTGCACAGCCATGAAACCCGGTCTGTCACTGCGCATGTCCCAGCACCTGGCGCTCACGCCCCAGTTGCAACAATCAATCCGCCTGCTGCAGCTGTCCACGCTGGAGTTGTCGCAAGAAGTCGACCAGATGCTGGATGAGAACCCGTTTCTGGAGCGCGCCGAAGAAGAAGCGCCAGCCGAAGCCTTTGGCCTGGACCAAGCCGATGCCCACGTCAGTTTGGGTGACCGGGTGAGCGAAAGCGCCAGCACGGCCAGCAGCAGCGACGATGGCCCCAGCGAAACACGCGACGAAGCCGTGACCGATGTGGCCGAGAGCTGGGACGGCGACGGCAGCGTGGACATGCGCCCCGACGACAGCGAATGGGGCGGTGACGCTGCACCAAGACAAAACAACGGCGAAGAAACCGCCGACGCCATCGACCTGGCCCGCAGCAGCGGCTCCTTGACAGACTTTTTGCACCGCCAGGCACTGTCGCTGCGCCTGTCCGAAGTGGACCGCGCCGCGCTGCGCTTTCTGATCGAGTCGCTCAACGACGACGGCTACCTGACCGACACCCTGCCCGAGTTGGCGGCCAGCTTGGCGGGCAGCGACGACTACGAACAGATCGACGAGCTGGTGCACCGCTTCACCGTGGCACTGGGTTTGCTGCAATCGCTCGAGCCCGTGGGCGTGGGCGCACGCGACTTGGCCGAGTGCCTGCGCATCCAGATCAAGGCCTGGCTGCAAGACGAGCCAGACAACGAAGCGGCCCAAGCCGCCTTGGCCATTTGCACCCAACCCCTGGAGATGCTGGCCAAGCGCGACTTCAAACGCCTGGCCTTGGCCTGTGGCCTGAGCGAAGCCGTGGTCAAAACCGCCATCGCCTTCATTGCCCGGCTCGAACCCAAACCCGGCCGCCCCTTTGTGCAGGCCGAACAAAACATCATCATCCCCGACGTGTTGGTGGTGAACACCAGCAAAACGGCCACGCCCAAATTCCGCATCCAGCTCAACCCCGATGTGATGCCCAAGCTGCGCGTGCACGACATCTATGCCAACGCTCTGCGCGGCGGCAAGGGTGACAACCATGCGGGCTTGCAACAGCGCCTTCAAGAAGCGCGTTGGTTCATCAAGAACATCCAGCAGCGCTTTGACACCATCTTGCGCGTGTCGACGGCCATCGTCGAGCGGCAAAAAAACTTCTTGACGCACGGCGAGCTGGCCATGCGCCCGCTGGTGCTGCGCGAGATCGCCGACGAGCTGGGCATGCACGAGTCCACCATCAGCCGCGTGACTACGGCCAAATACATGTCCACGCCGCAAGGCACCTTTGAGCTGAAGTATTTCTTTGGCTCGGGCCTGGGCACGGACAGCGGCAGCGCGGCATCGAGCACGGCCGTGCGCGCGCTCATCAAACAATTTGTAGCGGCTGAGAAACCCGCCAAGCCCCTGTCGGACAACCAGATCTCCGAGATGCTGAAAGAGCAAGGCATCGACTGCGCCCGCCGCACGGTGGCCAAGTACCGCGAAGCCCTGAAGATCGCCCCTGCGAACCTGCGCAAAACCCTTTGAGAGTATTTGAGTGAATTCATTGAACCTGTTCATGCCTTGCGCCGCGGGCGTTGAGGGCTTTTTGGCCGACGAGGTCCACGCCATCACGGGCCTCACGGGCCACGACCTGATGACGGGCCGCGGCGGCGTGATGGCCCGCGCCTCGTGGCGCGATGCCATGCGCATCAACCTGCACAGCCGCTTGACGCAGCGCGTGCTGGTGCAGTTGTCGGTCACCGATTACCGCAACGAAAACGACCTCTACCACGCCGCCAGTGAAGTCGCCTGGGAAATCTGGTTCACGCCCAAACAAACCTTCAAGATCGACATCACCGCCCAGCACAGCCCGCTGACCAGCCTGAACTTTGCGGCCCTCAAAATCAAAGACGCGGTGGCCGACCGTTTCCGCGCCAAACGCGGTGAGCGCCCCAACGTGGACACCACCTGGCCCGACGTGCGCATTTACGCCCACGTCACGCCCGAAACCCTCACGCTGTACATCGACACCTCGGGCGAGCCGCTGTTCAAGCGCGGCTGGCGCACCGACAAGGGCGACGCACCGCTCAAGGAATCATTGGCCGCCGCCATGATCGCGGCCAGCGGCTGGGACGCCACCGTGCCCCTGTACGACCCCTGCTGCGGCAGCGGCACCATCCCGATCGAAGCGGCGCAAATCGCCTGCGGCATTGCGCCCGGTTTGCAGCGGCGCTTTGGTTTCGAGAAACTGCTGCCCTTCCAGAACCACGTCTGGCAAGGCCTGATCGAAGAAGCCCGTGACAACGAACACGAACCCACCGCGCCTGTGTTTGGCAGCGATGTAGCCTTCCGCATGGTGGACTTTGCCGAGCGCAACGCCGAGCGCGCTGGTGTGTCGGGCGTGATCGAATTCCGGGGTGGTGACGCGCTGCAACGCATGCCCCCGAGCGAAACACCGGGCGTGATGCTGCTCAACCCCCCTTATGGCGAGCGCATTGCCGCAGCGGGTGTGGCAGGACGCGGGCGCGATCACTTCCAGCCGGGTGCGATGGCCGATGCGCGCTCAAGCTCCCGTGCAGCCGATCAAAGCCACCACCGCGAAACCGCCCAGACCGACGACGGTGGCGACTTCTTTGCCCAACTGGCGAGCCACTGGAAGAAAAACTACAGCGGCTGGAGCGCCTGGATGCTCACGCCCGACCTGAAGTTGCCCAGCAAAATGCGCCTCAAAGAATCGCGCCGCGTGCCCATGTGGAACGGCCCCATCGAATGCCGCTTGTTCCGCTTTGACATGATCAAGGGCAGCTTGAAGCGCAATGCCCCCCCCAGCGCCGACACACCGGGGGCTGACGAAACACCTGCGTCATGAGCGCAGCCGCAGATGCGCAAGCCCCAATGCGGCGCGTGCTGGACACCAACATCGTGCTCGACCTGTGGGTGTTTGACGAACCCAAGGCTGCCGACTTGCGACACAGTGTCGAGATGGGCACCAGCGGTTGGATCGCCACTGCCGCCATGCGCGAAGAGCTGGCCCGCGTGCTGGCTTACCCGCAAATCGTCAAACGCTTGACCGCCCGCGCCCTGCCCGCCGTCACCGTGCTGGCGCACTTTGACCGCCATGTGCAGCTGCAGCCCGACGCGCCCAAAGCGCCCTACGCCTGCAAAGACGCCGATGACCAAAAATTCATCGACTTGGCCGTCCAGCATACCGCCGCCCTGCACAGCAAAGACGCCCAGGTGCTGTGCATGAAAAAACGACTGGAACGCTGCGGCGTCACCATGAATCCACCCATTTCCTCGATGGTCGCCCTGCATGCGGCCTGATTTTTTAAGAAGCACACCATGAACACCACCGCTGGCTTGGAAGCCGAAGACTTTGACACCTTGGACAACATCCTAGACGACCTGCGCGAGCGGTTTGAAGAAACCCCGCAGTGGGAGTTTTGTGAAGGCTTCATGGCCGCGTTGGTGTGCTGCCGCCGCGCCATTCCCGATGCCGAATGGTTGCCCATGCTGTTGGGGGTGGACGAGGGGGATGATGGCGGTAGCTTTGCCGATGACGCTCAGCGCCAGCAGTTCATGGCTTTGTGGCAGCGGCGTTTTGACGAGATCAAACTGGCGCTGGACACGCCCGTGGAAGCGCTGGACGATGACAAGGCCTATGCACCCGAAGTGATGGACGTGCGCGGCGCGATTGCGTCGTTGCCCCCGGAAGAGCGCGAAGAAATCGAAGACAGCGAGATCCCATCCTTTGCGCAGGTCTGGGCGCTGGGCTTCATGTTCGCGGTCGAAAACTGGCCCGACGAGTGGGCCACGCCCAAGGACAAGGACGCGGCCAAATGGTATGACCTGTCGCTTGAAGCCATCGTGGCCCTGACCGAAGACGACGACGCGTTGCCAACGCTGTCGGCCTTGTCGGAAGATGGCCCGCCCAGCGTGAGCGAAGAGCGTCTGAACGCTTATGGTGAGGCGTTGTGGGCGGTGTACGACCTGCGCGAGATCTGGCGCAACATCGGCCCGCGTGTGGCCCAGGTCATCAAAGAAGCCACGCCTGGCCGCAACGATGCTTGCAGCTGCGGCAGCGGCAAGAAATACAAAAAGTGCTGCGGGGCGTGAGGCCACCGCAGATCAGTGCCCATCTCGCACGGGGTGCGCTCCTACGAAGTCATCACCTTCAAACCATCCACTTGGCCAAGGCTTCACTGGTGGCTTCGGGCAGTTCTTCGGGAATGAAGTGGCCTGAGGCCATGACCTGACCTGCCACATGACCTGCGCATTGCGCTTGCCACAACTCAATCGGTTTGAACATGCGGTTGACCACTCCCCGGTTGCCCCACAGGACCAAGGTGTCGCAAGCGATTTTGTCGCCCCGCTCCCGGCCCTCAAGGTCGTGCTGCAGGTCGATGCCCGCACTGGCGCGATAGTCCTCGGCCGCGCTGTGGATCGCGGCGGACCAACCTTTGTCATTGAGCGCCGGGTTGCAAAAGGCGCGTTCGTATTCGGCCAAAGCTTCAGGCTCGATGTAACCCAGCCCCTGACTGCCCCAGCCGCCGAGCTTGGCGTGCAAATAGGCCTTGGGGTTGCCGCCGATCATGAACTCGGGCAAGGGCGCGGGTTGCGTCAGGTGGAACCAGTGGTAGTAGGCCTGTGCAAAAGCGAAATATGGGTCGGCCACGGGGCTGGAGACCTCCGGGGTTTTGCCCCACAGACCGCTGTACATGTCGAAGGTGGGCGCGATGTCGATCACACACAGCTTCTTAACGCGCTGGGTATGGTCCAGCGCCAAGCGGTGCGCCACGCGCCCACCACGGTCGTGACCACACAAGAAGAAATCGCCCACGCCCAAGGCATCGAGCAAGCCCACCACTTCTTGCGCCATGGCGCGTTTGCTGTAGTGCAGGTGCTGTGCATCGCCCACGGCATGGGACGAATCACCGTAGCCGCGCAGGTCGGGCATGACCAGGCGGTAACGGCCGCGCAGCTTTTGCGCGACGCGGTGCCACATCACATGGGTTTGCGGAAAGCCGTGGAGCAGCACCAACACAGGCAGGTGCGCATGCGCAGCCCAATCGGCGGATTGCCGAAAGCAGACGGGCAAGCCCGCCACCGTGAGCGTTTGCTGCTCGAAGCCTTCAAACCAGGCCATCAGTCGACCTTGGCGCCCGAGGCTTTCACGACTTCGGCCCACTTCTTGTGTTCGGCGTCAATCAGCGTCGCAAACTGCGCGGGCGTGTTGCCGCTGGGGATAGCGCCCAGGGTGGCCAGGCGCTCTTTCATGGCGGGGGTGGCGAGAGACTTAGCAACTTCTTGTTGAATGCGGCTGACCACGTCGGCGGGCGTGCCTGCAGGAGCCAGCAAGCCGAACCAGCTGCTGGCTTCAAAACCTTTGAGGCCGGCAGCTTCTTCGATGGTGGGCAATTCGGGCATCGCCGCAGAGCGCTGGCTGCTGGTGACAGCAAGGGCTTTGAGCTTGCCCCCTTTGATCAGCGGAATGGCAGAAGGCAGGTTGTCAAACATCACATCCATGGTGCCGCCCGACAAATCCAACAGCGCAGGCGCAGAACCCCGATAAGGAATGTGCGCCATGAAGGTGCCGGTCTGGGACTTGAACAACTCACCAGCCAAATGGATGGATGTGCCGTTGCCACTCGACGCCATGTTCAGCTTGCCGGGGTTGGCTTTGGCGTACTTGATGAAATCATTAACCGTGTTGATCTTGTTGACCGCGGCCTTTTCGGCGTTGACCACCATCACGTTGGGCACACCCGCCACCAGGGTGATGGGGGCGAAGTCCTTGAAGGGGTCATAAGGCAGCTTGGCGTACAGGGCGCGGTTGATGCCGTGTGTGCCCACCGTGCCCATGAGCAGGGTGTAGCCGTCACCTGCCGACTTGGCCACTTGCTCGGCACCCAGGTTACCGCCTGCGCCACCCTTGTTTTCGATGACGAACTGCTGACCAAAGGCTTTGGCCAAATCTGGGGCAATGGCGCGGGCCAGGATGTCGGTGGTGCCACCAGGCGCAAAGGGCACGACGATTTTGACCGGTTTGTTGGGCCAGGTACTTTGTGCCCAGGCTGCCGATGTGGTGGACAACACCACGGCCGCAACCATGCCCAGCATAGGACGGCGCGCGAATGACTTTGAAAAATGGACCATGTTTGTCTCCTTGTATCAGATGCAAACCATGATGCCACCAGCCCGCCCGAACACTGTCACGCAGGCGAAGAAAATCTGCCTTTTTAAGGGTTTATCCCTGTCAAATATGAAGGATCCTCTTCAGCCAACTGGGCCTGCAAAGCAGGCTTGAGCACCTTGCCCAAAGCGCTCTTGGGCAGGCCGTCCATGAACACCACGCGGCGCGGCAATTTGAAACGGGCAATACGTAACTGCAAATGCGCCAGCACGGCCTCAACGCTCAGTGCCAGCCCTGCGGCATCTGCGCTGCGCACCAACACCGCCACCGGCACTTCGCCCCAGCGGACATCGGCCACGCCGACCACGGCGATCTCGGCCACGCCGGGCAGCGTCACCAACTGGTTTTCGATTTCGGCCGGGTAGATATTCTCGCCGCCCGAGATGATCATGTCTTTGCTGCGGCCCACGATGGTGATGCAGCCGTCTTCGGCGGGCTGGCCCAAGTCGCCGGAGTGGAACCAGCCGTCCTCCAGGCCCGCGTTGACTTCGCCGTCGGCACGCCAATAACCCCGCATCAGGTTGTCGGCGCGGATGCAGACCTCACCCGTTTCGCCGGGACCCACTTCTTGGCCTTGGGCATCGATCAGTTTGACCTGCGCCTCAGGCTGCGGCCAGCCCGATGCGCCCACACGGGCCATGGCCTCGGGCAAGCGCAGCACGATGGACACGGGGCCGGTTTCGGTGCTGCCATAGACCTGGCCCACGGGCACACCGCGTGCGTGCAGCGTTTCGAGGTAGGCCACAGGCACGGTGGACGAGCCGGTCATGATGCCGCGCAGGCAGGCCAGCGAGGTCTCGGTCCAGCGCGGGTGTTCAAACAGGGCGCGCATGGTGGCGGGCACCAGCAACGACAAGCTGGGGCGGCTCGTGGCCATTTCATCCAGCCAAGCCGTCGGGTCAAAGCGCGGGTGCAGCACGACCTGAACCCCGGCCAGCAGCGCGGGCAAGGTCTGGATGCACAGCCCCCCCACATGGAACATCGGCAGCGTGGACAGCACCTTGTCGCCGGGCACAAAGTTGTGCGCCCAAGCGCTGGCCCGTGCATTGGCCATCAGCGCCGCTTGTGTGTGCACCGCGCCTTTGGGCACACCCGTGGTGCCAGAGGTGTAGACCAGCAGCAGCGGCAGGTCGCTGTGCACGGCGGGCAGTGGCAGACCGCGAGGCGCGGCAGTGGCGATCAGTGTGTCGTGGTGGGTGTGCTTCAAGCCCTCGGCCTGCAGCGCAAGGGCTGTGCCCGCATGGTGGCTGTCGTGCACCAGCAGGCGCGGCTGCGCATCATGCATGACCTGCTGCAACTCGGGCACCGCCAGTCGAAAGTTCAGCGGCAAAAAAATCGCACCCGAACGGGCGCAGGCCACCAGCGTGACCAGCTGCAGTTCGTGGTTGAAACCCAGCCAAGCCACACGGTCGCCGGGCTGCACACCCCAGTTGGATTGCAGGTGCGCGGTGACACGCGCCACGCGCCGCCAGAACTTGGCGAAGTCGTATTCAAAAGTCTGATCGGGTTGGCGCTCGTCGCCCCGGAAGGTCATGGCGGGCTGCGTGCCGCAGTCCTGCGCCAGCTGCGCAAAACGGGCCGCGAGGGGGCTGGTCTCGGTGGCTTGCATCACTCGTCTTTTTCGCCGGGTTCGTACAGGGCTTCGCGGCCGATGCGGTCCATGCACAGCTCGGCCGTCCAGGGCAGCATGAGCGAGCCGCAGCGTGCATCGCGGTACAGGCGCTCCAGTGGCAAACTCTTGAGCATGGACTGGCCGCCGCAGGTGCGGATCGCCA
>JAIXOZ010000009.1 GCA_027486495.1 Comamonadaceae bacterium
CACAGGCCTTGCAATTCTTGCAGGGCCGCAGCCACATGCGGCTCGCTGATGTGGCCTTGCAGGTCGATGTAGAAGTAATACTCCCACTGGCCCGATTTGGCAGGGCGCGACTCAAAGCGGGTCATGGACACGCCGTTGTTTTTGAGCGGCACCAGCAAATCGTGCACTGCACCCGGGCGGTTGGGCACCGACACCACCAAGCTGGTGCAGTCCTTGCCAGAGGCGGGTGGCGTGGCTAGGGTTTGCGGCAAAGAGATCACGGCAAAGCGGGTGCGGTTGAAGGCTTCGTCCTGGATGGCATGGTGCACGATGTGCAGGCCAAACTGGCTGGCCGCACGTTCGCTGGCCAACGCCGCCCAAGCCGGGTTGGTGGCGGCCAAGCGTGCGCCTTCGGCGTTGCTGGATACGGCGCGGCGCTCCACATGCGGCAGGTGCTTGGACAGCCAGCCCTGGCACTGGGCCAGCGCTTGGGGGTGTGCCATGACGACTTCAATGCCGGCGTCAGAGTTGAGTTGGCGCAGCAAATTGAAGCGCACCTGCAAGCTGACTTCACCCACCACATGCACGGGCGAGCGCAAGAACAAATCGAGCGAGCGGGCCACGACGCCTTCGGTGGAGTTTTCCATGCCCACCACACCATATTGAGCAGTGCCCGCAGCGGTGGCGTGGAAGACTTCGTCGAAGTTGGCGCAGTAAATCAAGTTGGCTGCACTGCCAAAAAACTCAATCGCCGCTTGTTCGCAAAACGTGCCTTGGGGACCAAGCACCGCCACGCGCTGTGGCGCTTCGAGCGCCAGGCAAGCCGACATGATCTCGCGCCAGATCGAGGCGATGTGCTCGTTTTTGAGGGGACCGGGGTTGGCTTGAGTGATCTTATCGATGACCTGGGCCACGCGATCAGGTCGAAAGAACGGAGAGCCTTCTGCGCGTTTGATCTCGCCCACTTGTTCGGCCACATGGGCGCGTTGGTTCAGCAGGCTCAGCAGTTGTTTGTCCAGCGCATCGATTTGAACGCGCAGGGCACCCAGGGCATCCGACTGAATGGGTTGTTGGCTCATGTCCGAAAGTCTCTTTTGATGGCCTTGTTCAGGCCTGTGTTTTTTCAAATTCACGCATGTAGGCCACCAAAGCCTGCACGCCTTCGAGCGGCATGGCGTTGTAAATGCTGGCGCGCATGCCACCCACCGATTTGTGGCCTTTGAGTTGGAGCAAGTTGACCGCTTTGGCACCTGCCAAAAAGGCATCGTTAAGCGACTCATCACGCAAGAAGAAGGGCACGTTCATGCGTGAGCGGCAGTCTTTGGCGACACGGTTTTCAAACAGACTGGAGCTGTCGAGAAAGTCGTAAAGCAGTTGCGCCTTGGCGATGTTGCGTTGCTCCATGGCCGCGATGCCGCCGTGCTTTTTGAGCCACTGGAACACCAAGCCAGCGATGTAAATGCTGTAAGTGGGTGGCGTGTTGTACATCGATTGGTTGTCGGCCACCAACTTGTAGTCAAAAGCGCTGGGGCAATGGGGCAGGGCGCGTCCGATCAGGTCTTCGCGCACGATGACCAAGGTCAGGCCTGCTGGCCCCAGGTTTTTTTGCGCACCGCCAAAGGCCAGGCCCACGCGGGACCAGTCCACAGGGCGCGAGGCCACATGCGAAGAGAAGTCCACCACCAGGGGAGCATCGCAACCCAGGGCTTTGAGATCGGGCAGTTTGTGAAACTCCACGCCGTGGATGGTCTCGTTGCTGCAGATGTGCACATAGCGGCTGTCTGCACCGATGTGCCAGCTGGCAGGTGAGGGCAGGGATGTGAAGCCATCTGCCTGGGCCGATGCGGCCACGCGCGCAGTGCCGTACTTGCCAGCTTCCTTGAGAGATTTTTGACCCCAGCTGCCAGTCAGCACAAAGTCCATGGCCCCGCCTTGCGACAGATTCAGCGGCACGATGGCGTTTTCGGCCAAGCCACCGCCTTGCATGAACAAGATCTTGAAGTGCGCAGGCAAGGCCAGCAATTCGCGCAAATCGGCTTCGGCCTGTTCATAGATGCTGATGAACTCCTTGCCTCGGTGGCTCATCTCCATCACGCTCATACCCGAGCCATGCCAGTCCAGCATCTCGGAGGCAGCTTGATGCAACACTGACTCGGGCATGACGGCAGGGCCTGCCGAGAAGTTGAAAGCTCGGCCCATCACTCAGTCCGCTGCGGGTGTGCTGTCGTCCGTGGATGTATCGGCATCGCCCTCGGCAGCATTCGCGTCATTCTCGACAATGCGTTGCAAGCCAGACAGTTTGGCACCGTTGTCCAAGCCGATCAGTGTCACGCCTTGCGTGGCTCGGCCCAGTTCGCGGATTTCAGAAACGCGGGTGCGCACCAAAACACCGGTGTCGGTGATCAGCATGATCTCGTCGTCAGCGCTCACCAAGGTGGCGGCCACGACTTTGCCGTTGCGCTCGGATTGCTGTATGGCAATCATGCCTTTGGTGCCACGGCCGTGGCGTGTGTATTCGGTGATGCTGGTGCGCTTGCCGTAGCCGTTTTCTGTGGCGGTCAGCACACTGGCGCGGGCTTTGGCCTCGTGCGCCGAGGCATCGGGGTTTTCTTGCTCCGAGACCAGCATGGCGATCACACTTTGGTGGTCTTCTATCATCATGCCGCGCACACCACGGGCGCTGCGGCCCAACGGGCGAACATCGTTTTCGTCAAAGCGTACGGCTTTGCCACCGTCGCTGAACAGCATCACATCGTGCTTGCCATCGGTCAAAGCCGCACCTACAAGGAAGTCGCCTTCGTCAAGGTTCACGGCAATGATGCCGCCCTTGCGCGGGTTTGAAAATTCGTCCAACGAGGTCTTCTTGACGGTGCCCATGGAGGTGGACATGAACACAAACTGGTTGTCGGGGAAGGTGCGGGCCTCACCTGTCAGGGCCAGCACCACGTTGATTTTTTCGCCTTCTTGTAGCGGGAACATGTTGACGATCGGGCGGCCACGCGAACCGCGCGAACCGGCAGGCACTTCCCAGACCTTGAGCCAATACAAACGGCCACGGTTGGAGAAACACAGCAAATAGTCGTGCGTGTTGGCAATGAAGAGTTGGTCGATCCAGTCGTCTTCTTTGGTGGCGGCGGCCTGTTTGCCACGACCGCCTCGCTTTTGTGCGCGGTATTCACTCAGCGGCTGGCTCTTGATGTAACCGCTGTGGCTGAGCGTCACCACCATGTCAGTGGGCGTGATCAGGTCTTCGGTCGACAAGTCTTGCGCGCTGTGCTCGATTTCGCTGCGGCGAGCGCCGATTTTGGTTTGGCCAAATTCTTGGCGCACGGTGCCCAGTTCGTCACCAATGATGGTCGACACGCGCTCGGGCTTGGCCAAGATGTCCAGCAGGTCTTCGATTTCGGACATGACCTCTTTGTACTCGGCCACGATCTTGTCTTGTTCCAGTCCGGTCAAGCGCTGCAGACGCATCTGCAAAATTTCTTGGGCTTGTGTCTCAGACAGTCGGTACAGGCCATCTTGACCCAAACCGTACTCACGCTCCAGACCTTCGGGGCGGTAGTCATCGGCATTCACCACCGAGCCGTCGTCACGGGCACGGGTCAGCATGGTGCGCACCATTTGGCTGTCCCAGGCACGGGTCATCAATTCGGCCTTGGCCACAGGCGGCGTGGGCGCGCCACGGATGATGGCGATGAAGTCGTCGATGTTGGCCAAAGCCACGGCCAGGCCTTCCAGCACATGACCCCGATCTCGCGCTTTGCGCAACTCGAACACGGTGCGGCGTGTCACCACTTCGCGGCGGTGCTGCAAGAAGACCTGGATCAGGTCCTTCAGGTTGCACAGCTTGGGCTGGCCGTCGATCAAGGCCACCATGTTCATGCCAAAGGTGTCTTGCAGCTGGGTCTGTTTGTACAGGTTGTTCAGCACCACCTCAGGCACTGCGCCGCGCTTGAGCTCGATCACCAAGCGCATGCCCGACTTGTCGGACTCGTCCTGGATGTGGCTGATGTCTTCGATCTTCTTTTCGTGGACCAATTCGGCCATGCGCTCTTGCAATGTCTTTTTGTTGACTTGGTAAGGCAATTCGTCAACCACGATGCACTGGCGCTGGCCTTTGTCGATGTCTTCAAAGTGGCACTTGGCCCGCATGACCACGCGGCCGCGGCCGGTGCGATAACCGTCCTTGACGCCGGTCATACCGTAAATGATGGCGCCTGTCGGGAAGTCGGGCGCGGGCACGATTTCCATCAACTCGTCAATCGAGGCTTCGGGGTTGCGTAGCAAATGCAAGCAAGCATCCACCACCTCGTTCAGGTTGTGCGGCGGGATGTTGGTGGCCATGCCGACCGCAATACCGCCCGAGCCGTTGATCAGCAAGTTGGGCAAGCGCGAAGGCAGCACCAGAGGCTCTTTTTCTGAGCCGTCGTAGTTGGGGCCGAAGTCGACAGTGTCTTTGTCGATGTCGCCCAGCATCTCGTGGGCGATCTTGGCCAGGCGGATTTCGGTGTAACGCATGGCGGCTGCGTTGTCGCCGTCCACCGAGCCGAAGTTGCCTTGGCCGTCCACCAACATGTGGCGCATGGAAAAGTCTTGGGCCATGCGCACGATGGTGTCGTACACCGACTGGTCGCCGTGCGGGTGGTATTTACCGATCACGTCACCCACGATACGGGCTGACTTTTTGTAAGGCCGGTTCCAGTCGTTGTTCAGCTCATGCATGGCGAACAAAACCCTGCGGTGCACCGGTTTTAAGCCGTCGCGCGCATCGGGCAGAGCGCGCCCCACGATCACACTCATCGCGTAATCGAGGTAGCTGCGCCGCATTTCCTCTTCCAGACTGATGGGCAGTGTTTCTTTGGCGAACTGGGTCATATGTAGAGGCAAAAGTGACGCGATTAAACCGCTCATTTTAGGTGCAAGCGGCTGTCGCGTCCATGCAACATTTGTCATCCATTTGTGTTCACTTTTGACTCTCTGTCTGGCATTTGACCGTGGCTGTCCCTGTCTATGGCACAATCAAAGTCAACGCAGTGGGTGACGGTCATCTGCAGCGTCTTTTTTTCGCAGCATGTCTGCGGCTTTACCCCTCAAGAGGAAGACCATGAAAAAACTGAACAAAGTGGCGATGCTGTTGGCTTCAGCAGCACTCGCATCCGCTGCTGGTGCACAAACCATCGACAACTGGCGCAACGGCACAGGCGACCTGGTCTGGAAAAACGGCACCAACGAACTGTGCTGGCGTGATGCCAACTGGACACCCGCGACAGCTGCTGCTGGTTGCGACGGTGCCATCGTGGCCAAACCAGCTGCCGCTCCAGCTCCAGCTCCAGTTGCTGCTCCAGCTCCAGCTCCAGCTCCAGCTCCAGTTGCTGCTCCAGCTCCAGCACCTGCTGCAGCCGCTCCTGCACCCGCTCCCGCTGCACCACCAGCAGCCGCCACCAAAGTCACTTACGCTGCTGACGCTTTCTTTGATTTTGACAAGTCGGTCCTGAAGGCCGAAGGCAAAGCCAAGTTGGACGATCTGGTTGGCAAAGTCAAGGGCATCAACCTGGAAGTCATCATCGCTGTGGGTCATACCGACTCCGTGGGTGCTGATGCGTACAACCAAAAGCTGTCCGTCAAGCGCGCTGACGCTGTGAAGGCTTATTTGGTGTCCAAGGGCATCGAAAAGAACCGCGTTTACACCGAAGGCAAAGGCGAGAAGCAGCCTGTTGCTGACAACAAAACATCGGCTGGCCGTTCCAAGAACCGCCGAGTCGAAATCGAAGTGGTGGGTACACGCCCTAACTGATCGACTCTCACGATCTCCAAAAGCCCCAGCAATGGGGCTTTTTTTCGCCTGTCGCTCATGGCTGGGCGCCTGTTCACCGACAATCAGACCCCATGACTACAAGCCACACCAACGTTGATCCGGCCGAACTGGCCAAATTTTCAGACCTGGCCCACCGCTGGTGGGACCCCGAAAGCGAATTCCGTCCCCTGCATCAGATCAACCCACTGCGCCTAGAGTGGATCCATGCTTTGGTCCCGTTGACGGGTTTGAAGGTGGTGGACATTGGTTGTGGCGGGGGCATTTTGGCTGATGCCATGGCACGCAAGGGTGCGCAGGTGCTGGGCGCGGATCTGGCCACCAAATCTCTCAAAGTGGCCCAGTTGCATGCGCTGGAAGCGGGCACGCAAGGTGTTCAGTACCGGGAAATCAGCGCCGAGGCGCTGGCTGCAGAAGAACCGCAGCAGTTCGATGTGGTCACCTGCATGGAAATGTTGGAACACGTGCCAGACCCCGCATCGGTGGTCAAAGCCTGCGCCCAACTGGTCAAACCTGGCGGATGGGTGTTCTTTTCCACGCTCAATCGCAACCCCAAATCCTTTTTGTTTGCCATCGTCGGGGCTGAATACATCCTGAAACTTCTGCCCAAAGGCACGCACGAATTTGCCCGCCTGATCAAGCCCAGCGAACTGACGGCCTGGGCGCGCGAAGCCGGGCTGGACGCCCAAGGCTTCAAGGGCATGGAATACAACCCCTTCACCAAGCGCTATTGGCTCAGCCAAGACACCAGCGTGAACTATTTGCTCGCCTGCCGGAAAGCCTGAACATGTTTCTCAACACACAAGCTGTCTTGTTTGACCTGGACGGCACCTTGATCGACAGCGCCCCGGATTTGGGCGCGGCGGCGGACAAAATGCGGGTCGACCGTGGCATGCCCTCTTTGCCCCTTGAGCATTACCGCCACATGGCCGGCGCTGGTGCCCGGGGGATGTTGGGCATCGCCTTTGGCATGACACCCGAGCACCCTGACTTCGAGGTCATGAAAGAAGAGTTTTTCGTTAATTACGAAAACAGCATGACCGAGCGCACCCGCATCTTCGACGGCGTGGTGGACATGGTTGAGCGCTTGGTGGCCTTGGGCCTGCCCTGGGGCGTGGTCACCAATAAATCCAGTCGGTTCACCGATCCTCTGACCGCAGCCATGCCTTTGTTTGCTACAGCCGGCGCCATCGTCAGCGGCAACACCACGCCGCATGCCAAACCGCATCCAGAGCCCTTGTTCGAGGCGGCGCGGCGTTTGTCGGTTGACCCGGCGCGTTGTGTGTACGTGGGTGACGACGAGCGTGACATCGTCGCGGGCCTGGCCGCAGGCATGGGCACGGTGGCTGCGACCTACGGTTATTTGGGGCAACAGACCGATATTTCTCGCTGGAATGCCCATTTGCACATTGATTCGCCGATGGACCTCTTGAAATTCCTCCAGAGCGCCTAAAATAGGTCTTTCAGGGGCTGCACTGGTTTCGACATGGGTTCGGACGCGTGGCAGGGCATGTCGAGGTTCTGATCCTCGTTAATCTTCGGAAAAAAAACTAACTGCAAACGACGAACGTTTCGCACTCG
>JAIXOZ010000023.1 GCA_027486495.1 Comamonadaceae bacterium
ACCACCGCTGGCACCAACATGCCAAGCACTGTCCGACGAAGGGTATCGAGAGAAGCGTTTGCCATGGAGGTGCTGCCTGCTTACTTCTTGAGTTCAACAACCATGGAGTCGTCGTACAGGGCGGCGGCTTCCTTGGTCACGTCTTTTTGCACAATGCCTTGTTTGAAGGCGGCTTCAGCCAAGCGCGAAACCTGGTCTTTGGTCAGCACGCCACCGAGCTTGATGATCTTGGCCGACTCTTTGGTCACACTCAGTGGCAAACCGGTGTACTTGGAGTAAGCATCGGCAAACACATCCTTGTTCTTGCTCAGGGTTTCTTCGGCCTTGAGGTAAGCCCACAGGAAGCGGCGCACCAGTTCTTTCTTTTGGGTCATGGCTTCGCCAGAGGCGGCCAGCATGCCCAGCTCGGCGCCCACCGCACGCGATTGGCTGTACTCGAGCTTTTGCGAGAAGTAAGCATCGCCTTCGGCCACGGCTTGCGACTCAAAGGGCTCCCACAGCACCATGGCATCGATGTCGCCGCGCTTCATGGCTTGCACAAAAGCAGTGCCGCCACCTTGAACGTTCACGGGCGTGAACGAGTTGTAGGGGATGTTTCTCTCGATCAAAGTCATGGCCCACTGGAACCAGACCGCCGAGCCTGGGGCAATGGCAATCTTCTTGCCGTTGATGTCAGACCAGTCGTCGATTTTCACGCCCTTGCGCACCACCAGGTATTTGGGCGAGCTGCCCACACCGGTCAGGCCGATCAGGTTTTTGCTGCCTTGTCCGGCCACGATGGCCAGGTCACCCGCGCCCACAGCCGACACGTCGACCGAATTGGACAGCAAGGCGGTGCGGGCATCGGCGTAGCGCACAAACTCGGCACGCTTGACTTCGATGTTCATTTTTTTGAGCTCTTCTTCGACCAAGAGCATGGGCGAGAGATGACCGACTTTGACGTAGCCGACAGTCAAAGTGGCTTTGTCTTTGAGGGGGGCAGGCGCTGGGCCCAGTGCCAAGGCCATGCCGGTCGAGACCGACAGTGCAATGCCGATGAGGGAAGTCAAAAGTTTCATCTGAGTACTCCTGGGTTGAGGGTTATTGGCCGGTGAACTGAGGGGACCGCTTTTGTGCGAAAGCCAGCCGGCCTTCCGCATAATCTTTGCTTTTGAAGCAGGCGTCGATGGCAATTTCCACAGACGTCATGTCTTCTTCATCCTGTGCCAGAGTCACCAAGGTTTTCTTGGCGGCCTGAATCGTCAAGGGCGCATTGGCTGCAATGTCATGGGCCAAGGCGGTGCAATGCGCAAACACATCGTCAACCACAGCAAGGACCATACCCATGGCCTGCGCGCTGGCCGCGTCATAGACCCGTGCGGTGTAAAAAGCTTCTGCCGTGGCCTGCGGCCCCAAGTTGTTCAGGATGCTTTTCATGTTCTCGATGTCGTAGCCCAAACCCATGCGGGCCGCAGGCATGCGAAAACGCGAATGGGGCGCGGCATAACGAAGGTCGCAGCTCAAGGCCAAGCCCAGGCCGCCACCGTAGCAAATGCCACTGATCGCCGCAATCACCGGCACGCGGCAGCGAAAAAGTGCCTGCTGTGTGCGCATGACCATGTCGTTGTAATGCGCCACTGAAGCTTCGGCGTTGCGTTGGGTCTCGAACTCGCTGATGTTGGCGCCCGACACAAACGACTTGTCGCCCGCGCCGCGCAGCACGCAGACACGCACTTCAGTGCGGCGGTCAATCTCTTCAAAGGCGGCCAGCAAGTCTGTCCACATGCCCAAGCTCATGGCATTGTGTTTGGCCACGTCATCGATCGTGACCTGCGCCACATGGCCTTGCACGATCAGTTCAATGCGGCCTTCGCTCATACAACACCCCGGGCGTGGAAACCTTCAATGTCACTGGCCGTAAAGCCCAGATCGCCCAGCACCTCGTCGGTGTGTTCACCCCAGCCAGGCGCCGGGGCCACCACCTTGGATGGCGTGCGGCTCAGCACCACCGGCTGGGTGATGAAGTGCATGTCCTTGCCAAACTGCGTGGGCAGCGTGGCGGTCACCTGCAAGTGCTTGACCTGCTCGTCTTCAAATACCTGCGGCACGGTGTAAACCGGCCCAGCCGGCACACCCGCCTGGTTGAGCAGCGAGACCCATTGGTGCACCGTCTTCTTGGGAAACTCCTCGGCAATCAGCCGGTTCAGGCGCTCCCTGTGCTGGACGCGCAGCGGCTCAGTCAGAAACTCCGGGTCTTGGTACCACTCGGGCTTTTGCAGCACTTCGCAAAAGCGTTTCCAGTTGCCCTCACCCGAAGCGCCCAGGTTGAAGCAGCCATCGCTGGCCTCAAACAAACCCATGGGCGAGCTGGTGGGGTGGTTGTTGCCCACCTGCACTGGCACATCGTTGTCGTTCAAGTAGCGGGCCATCTGGAAATCCATCATGGCAATTTGCGAATGCAGCAAGGAGCTTTGCACCCACTGGCCCTGGCCCGACGTCTCTCGCTCGATCAGCGCCACCAAAATGCCAATGGCGCAGTACAAGCCGGCGCTCAGGTCGGCCACAGCCAAACCCGACCGGATGGGGCCGTGTTCGGGCTCACCCGTTACGCTCATCAGCCCACCCATGCCCTGGATGATCTGGTCAAATCCGGGCCGCCAAGCATAGGGGCCATCCTGCCCAAAGCCCGAAATGCTGGCCAAAATGATGCGCGGGTTGATCGCCTTGAGCGACGCGTAATCCAGGCCCAAGCGGTCTTTCACATCAGGACGCCAGTTTTCCACCACCACATCGGCTTCTAAGATCATCCGCTGAAGGATGTCCATCGCCCCCTCTTTCTTGAGGTTCAGCGTCATCGAGCGTTTGTTGCGATTGATGTTCTGAAAGTCCCCCCCCTTGCGGTTGGCCGCAAACATCGCTTCGTTCGGATCAACCCCCTCAGGCGGCTCGACGCGCACCACGTCCGCACCAAAATCGGTCAGGATTCGCACGCAATTGGGGCCGGCACGGACGCGGGACAGGTCAATGACCTTAAAGCGCGAAAGTGCAGAGGAAGCTTGAATTTTGGGCATAAATGTTGTGCTTGGAGACTTTAAAAACAAAGTCGCCATCCATAAATATATTTATAGGTCATATCCGTGTGCAAAGCAATATGACAAAATATCGGTGTTTGCCCTTAGAAGAACCCCATGAAAGTCAGCGATCAAATCCGTTTGCACTTGGAAG
>JAIXOZ010000152.1 GCA_027486495.1 Comamonadaceae bacterium
AGGTGCTTGTACATCTGGCAACTTGGACTTGGCGGTTTGAGTGGCAATGATGCCTTGACATCCTCAGCCACCCATCACCGGGTTCATCTTTGTTGCACCTCGTACTTGAATCCGCCATACGAAAGAAAAGACTTTTGTCACGCTACGTGCGCCTCAACCACCGCCCGCGTTGCGGTATCGGCCGCAAAAATATGCTCAACGCGAAGTGAAGCCAAAGTGATGTCTTGCGGTGTTCCAAAGGTCGTGAACATGCTGAAAAAAGCCAGTTCGCCATGTACGGTGGAGAACCGGGTCGTGAGCACAGGGGTCATTTGCCCGGGCCGGGCGTTCAATAGGCGCTGGGCCAAGTTCTTGCCAACACGTTGTTGAAGTTGGGCCGTCAACAATTCCACACGCGGCAACAACTCGGGCACAAAAGTGGCGTCGTCCCGCAAATGCGCCAGCATGGCGGGAGCCACTTCTTCAATGTTGGTCATCTGCCGTGACATTCCCTCGGGGTGAAGCATGGCGTCCAGCATATTGAAGGGCTGATCTTGGGGCAGTTGTGCAATCCAAGGCATGAGGGTGCGTGCCAGCCATTGAGCACCCCGGTTCATTTGAACCACATTCCAAGAGACATCCATCACCATTGCGGGCATCGGATCGTGCGCAGCAAGCAACCGTGAAAGGGCCTCGCGCGCTGGCGACAGCACAGCATCCGACAGCTCGCTGTCACGGTACATCGGGGCATAACCTGCTTGAAAAAGCGCGACATTGCGCAAAGCCAACGGTGTTTGCAGCTCATTCAACCATGACATCAGCAACGCGCGGCTGGGTTGAGCCCGACCACTTTCGACAAAACTCACATGCCGTTGCGAAACCCCTATGCGCAAAGCCAACTCGAGCTGGCTGATGCGCCTGGATTTGCGGGCATTTTGGAGGGTTTCACGCAGGCTTTGGGCAACCGTTTTCATGTCGTGATTGGATCACAGCACGGCACCGCGTCAATTACCTGCCAGGTCATTGTGTCGGTTCAAGCCACAGGACACAGTGCTATATTTTTGAAAGGACCACACATGTTCAAACCAGTCTTGTTTCTCGTATTGGCGGCCTTCGGGGCATTCACTGCTGCCGTCATTTGGCTCGAAGGGCTCTCCGGAATCTTTGCGTCGATCACGTACAGCTTGGGGTCGATGCAAATCTTCATCGACCTGGTCATCGTTTTGTCGCTGGTCATGGTGTGGATGTGGCGAGACGCCAAGCAAAAGCAGAGAACCATTTGGCCGTGGCTCACCCTCACACTGCTCGCTGGCTTATTTGGCCTGCTCATGTACCTCATCACGGACCAGAAGAAAAATACTTGAAAGCAGCCATGAATGGGACATCTGATTCAACTTTGGCGTTGGAGGCTGATCTTGTCACGCAACAATGCCCAAGCGCATCAACACATGATTTGGATAACCGTATGCCGGTTGTTGAGAATTTGGAAGGCGAACGCGATGTACCCCCATGTGAAGGCCGCCTGAGCTGAGTGGCTTTCTAGTGCAGCACACAGCGACATCACTTCAAAAAAATCCCCGACCTACCAAGTTCGCCCTCAGCTGCTCGGGCGTCTCAAAGAGGATGCCTTGCCAGCCGTGCTGCACAGCGGCGTCGATGTTGTGTTGAACGTCGTCGATGAACAAGGGCTGCCCGCGCAGAGGCCACCGCGCTTGGGCGGTGGCAAAGATGTCGGCCTTGGGTTTGATTTGTTGCACATGCGCTGAAAAGATACCGTCGTCAAATTGGCTGAAAAACGGGTTCTCCCGCACCAGATGATCGGCATAGCCTGCCGGCATGTTGGACAGGAAAAACAGTCGATGGCCTTGCGCTTTGAGGGCATGAATCAAATCCACCGTTCCGGGGATGGCTTGCAGGTGCGGGGGGATGTTGGCGATCAGATGAAGCAAGTCGGCCTCGGCCAGACCGGTGCGCTCGGCGATGCGCTGGGCCAGTGGCTCAGGCTCTATCAGTCCCAGATCGAACAAAGCCCAATCGGCCTCGGGGTGAAAGGTTTGAAAAATCGCACTCGCCCATTCGCTGGCCACCGTCTCGTTGGTCACTCGCGGCGGAAACAGCTCCTGCAACAACACCAGAGGCTGCCAACGGAACACCACACCGCCCAAATCGAAGACCACATCCTGAACCATGACTTTGCACTCCATCACACGGCCACCACTGACACACCATTGACAGGCAAACTCAAGGCCAGCACCTGACCGACCTGCCAGTCGCGCGAGACATCGGGGGAGACCACAAAGACCGCACCCAAGACCGTGTCAAAGCTCAACTCGATAAAACTGCCCAGATAAGACCACTGCTTGAGCGTGGCCGACAAAAGATCGGGCAAGATTTCGCCATTCGACAGTGCTGGCCCCACCAGCCAAGCTTCGGGGCGCACGGCAGCCCGCACCGCCCCCGGTGCCACGGCGTGGCGTGGCACCACCCGCAAAGGCCCCAACTGCACCGTGCCATCGCTGAGCGACTGCCCATCAAACAACACCGCTTCGCCCATGAACCCGGCCACAAAAGCAGAAGTCGGGCGCTCGTACAGGTCTTGCGGCGTGCCCGCTTGGGCAATGCGTCCGGCTTCCATCACGATGATCTGGTCGCTCACGGCCAGGGCTTCGCTTTGGTCGTGCGTCACATAAGCCACCGTCAGGCCCAGGCGCTGCTGCAGCTGGCGGATTTCGTCGCGCATGGACCGGCGCAACCGCGCGTCCAGGTTGGACAGCGGCTCGTCAAACAGCAAGACAGAAGGCTCGAGCACCAAGGCACGGGCCAGGGCCACGCGTTGCTGCTGGCCACCCGACAACTCGCTGGGCAGACGTTCTTCGTAACCCGCCAGGCCCACCAGGGCGAGGCTTTTGAGGGCGCGCTCTTGGGCTTCACTCTTGTGCACACCGCTCACGTCCAGGCCGTAGCGCACATTGCCGATCACGTTCATGTGCGGAAACAGCGCATAGCTTTGGAACACCATGCTCACATTGCGCTCGGACGGGCCCAGGTGCGTCACGTCCACACCGTCGATCAAAATCTGCCCGCCCGTGGGCGCTTCCAGCCCGGCGATCATGCGCAAGGTGGTGGTTTTGCCGCAGCCCGAAGGCCCCAGGATGGTGGTCAGGCTGCCCTTGGGCACCACAAAATCGATGCCCTGCACCACCAACGGGGAGTTGGCGCCGCCATAGCGTTTGGTGACTTGTTTGAATTGAATGCCCATGCTTTTGAATCCTTGAATCAAGACGCTGGGGTGGCTGTGGCCCGCCGCCCAAGCTGCCGCTCACCCACCAGCTTCTGAATGCCCCAGGTGATGACGGACATGAGCACCATGAGCACCGTGCAATAAGCCAGCGCTACGCCATAGTCGCCATTGCCCACGCGGCCAATGATGTAGGTCGTGGCCAGCTCGTATTGCGCGGTGACCAAAAAAATCACCGCCGACACCGTGGTCATGGAGCGCACAAAGCTGTAGACCAGCGCCGCCACCAGCGCGGGTTTGAGCAGGGGCAACACCACCCGGCGCAGCGTGGTCAAGGTGCTGGCGCGCAGCATTTGCGAGGCTTCGTCCAAAGACCGGTCCAATTGCTTGAAAGCCGCCGTGCCCGCCCGCACGCCAACCGGCAAATTGCGGAACACAAAGCACAGCACGATGACCAAACCGGTGCCGGTCAGCTCCACCGGCGGAACGTTGAAGGCCAGGATGTAACTCACGCCCAGCACCGTGCCCGGAATGGCAAAGGTCAAAAGCGCCGAGAACTCGAACGCTGCCTTGCCCCTGAACTCGGTACGCGCCAACAGCCAAGCCATCAGCAAACCCACGGCCGCACAAATGGGCGCAGCCATGGCCGACAGGCTGAGCGTGGTGAACAACGACTTCCAGGCCGTGCCCGCAAACACCCAGCCAAACTCGCCCTGCTGCACGTCAAAAGCGGTCTTGAAATGCACCAGCGTGAACGTGAAGTCGCGCCCCCAGGTCTGCACAAAGCCACCTGCAAACGCAAACAGATACACCACCACGGTGAACAACAACCAAGGCCCCGCCACGCTGCGGCACACGCGCAGCACCGCAGGCGGCAAAGCCATGGCCACACCCGCATCGCCTTTACCCGAGACGGTGGTGAAATTGCTTTTTGAAAGCACCCGGCGCTGCACCAAAAAAACCGTCAGCGCAAAACTGGTCAGCACTAGGGCCAGCGCTGCAGCCATGCCCGGATCGAGCGCTGCACCCACAATGGCAAAAAAGATTTCAGTGGACAGCACCGCGTACTGTCCGCCCAAAATGATCGGGTTGCCGAAATCGGCCATGCTTTCAATAAAACCCACCAAAAAAGCATTGGCCAAACCGGGCTTGAGGAGGGGCAGCGTCACCGTCCAGAAGGTTTTCATGCGGCTGGCGCGCAGGGTTTGTGCGGCCTCCTCCATGCTGGGGCTCACGCCCTGCACAACACCACGCATGATCAAGAAAGCAATGGGGGTGAAGGCAAACATCTGCGCCAGCCAGATGCCAAACACCCCATAAAACCAGCGCCCCGGCTCGATGCCAAAGGCCCACTCCAACCCCTGGTTGAACAAGCCCGCACGGCCAAACAACAAGATCAAGCCCAGCCCCACCACAAAGGGCGGTGTGATGATGGGCAGCATGGCCAAAATGTTGAGCGGTTTGGACAATCGCGTGCCGCCACGTTCGGCCCACAAGGCTAGCAAAGTGCCCATGATGGTGGTGCCAGTGGCCGTGAAGAAAGCCAGCCACACGGTGTTCCAGGCCACGCCGCAGCGGCCTTCTCCTTGCACACAGCCCAGACCCCAAATCCGCTCGGTGGCCACACGCTCAAACAGATGCGTCCAGGCGTAGCCGCCCGCATCGTCCACCCAGGCCGCCACCAGGGAACGCAGGACCGGGTAGACCACAAACAGCAGCAGCAGCGCCGTGCAGCCCACCACCGCAGCGGCCACAAACACATCGCCCCGAAAACCACCCAACCGCGCCAGCGCCGCACCCAGCAGCACCAGCAGGCTGAGCAAGACGAGCGCAGCGCCCCAGCCCATGCCGTATTGACCCACCGGCAAAGCACCCCACAGAGTTTCGAGTGCCGCAAAAGACCAGCCGGTAGCACCAATGGCAAAACCACTGCCCAAAAGCCCCAGCAAGCCGGTCAAACTGCCCAGCAACAAGAGTGCGCCTTGCAGGCGGGCAGACCACGGACGCAAAACCGCCAGGCCACACACCCCCAAACCAAGCACCGCGGACCACAACCAAGGCCGACCGTGCTGCACGGCCTGGACCCAGCCACTGGCCGTTTCAGCGTCTGCCCACACTCGGGGCAAGGCCGCCATCAGGGATGTTTGTTGCAAGAAATACCAAGGCAGCAGCGCAAAGCTGAGCAGGCCCAAAAGGACCCACCCTTGCAAAGCGCGCTGCAAGCGCAGCGCTGGATTCATCTCAGGGTCTCATTCAGCGCGGCAAGCTGTTGACTTCTTTTTCCCAGCGCTGGATCAGGCGGCGGCGCTCGGCCGTCTGGCCGTATTTGGCGTAGTCGTAATTGATCATCTTGATCTTGCGGAAATCCGGCACACGCGGGTCCACCTTGGCTTCTTTGTGCGAGGGCAGCTGAAACTGCAAGGTGGCTGCCGCCAGCTCTTGCGCAGCAGGGGTCAAGGCCCACTCATAAAACTTCTTGGCCGCCTCCAGATTGCGGCTGCCGCGCACGATGGACATGGAGCCAATTTCGGCCCCTGTGCCATCGGCCGGGGTGATGGTCTCGATGGGAAAGCCTTGGGCTTTTTCGCCAGGGCCGTCGTGCACAAAGCTGATGGAGACGGCGGTCTCGCCACGCGCGACGGCCTTGATGGGGCCGGTGCCCGAGCGGGTGTAGGTGCCAATGTTTTTGTGCAAACCCTTGAGGTACTCAAAGGCTTTCTCTTCGCCCATGAGCTGTACCAAGGTGGCGATCATGGTGTAAGCCGTGCCGCTGGAAGCCGGATTGGCCGACTGGATTTCGCCTTTGTATTCGGGCTTGAGCAGGTCACCCCAGGTTTTGGGCACGGGCAGCTTTTTCTTGGCCAGCAGCTCGGTGTTGTAACCAAAGCCCAACGGGCCAGAGTAAATGCCCACGGTTTTGAAACCGGCTTGGGCCGCTTGCTTTTGAGCCCAGTCGTGCAACTTGGGCAATGTGGGCGATTTGTATTCGAGGCTCAAATTTTGCTCAGCCGCCTGCAGGTGTGGATCGCCCGTGCCGCCAAACCAGATGTCGGTCTTGGGGTTGGCTTTTTCAGCAGCCAATTGGGCAATGGCCTCGCCTGAGCCCTTGGCCGTCATGTTGACCTTGATGCCCTGGCTTTTCTCAAAAGTGACCGCGATCATGCTGCACCAAGCGGCTTGCGCCGAACAGATGATGTTGACCTCGCGGTTTTGGGCTTGGACGCTGCTTGCCAACAGGGCCAGCAAGGGCAAAATTTTGAAAACCTTCATTGATGACTCCAGAAAATAACTGGTCTATTTTGCTGGTTAATTCAGCCCAGCAACAGAGTAAAAACACCCATGAGCCGAGCGCTTCATCCGTTGTTCAAACGGATTCGATGAAATCAGTCACCCATTCGAGTTGCTGCAGCACATTCAGCGCAGGGGCATGACCGCAGCCTGGCACCTCAATGTGTTGGAATAAACCGCGCGCGCCTGGACCCCGGCGGCGCATCTCCTCAGCAGTTTCGGGCAAGACCAAATCCGAAGCCACCCCGCGCAGCAGCAGCACGGGCACAGTCAGGGCGTCATAGTGCTGCCAGATCAGGTAATCGCCAGGGTGAGCCGTCAACTGCAAAGTCATGGCCGGGTCGTAATGCGGCGTGATGCGGCCATTGGGCAGGCGGCGCACCGAGGTCTCGGTCAGGCGACGCCATTGCGCATCGCTGAGCCAACCGAAGGGCTGGTAGACCTGCCGCAAAAAACCCTCCAGCTCGGTGACCGTGGCAAAGCTTGGCGGGCTACCCGCATAAGTTTTGATGCGCTCAATGGCTGCAGACGCCAACTCGGGCGCGCTGTCGTTCAGCGTCAAACTCAAAATGCGGTGTTTGAGCGTGGGCTCTGCCAGGCCTGCGGCGCACAGCGTGCCGATCGCCCCGCCCATCGAGGTGCCCACCCAATGCACCGCCCGCAGTTGCAGGCCGTCCATCAGTTCACGCGCCAGGCGCGCATAAAAGGCCAGGCAGTATTCGTTTTCAGGGTCGGTGCTCCACTGCGACAGACCGCGCCCCACCGTGTCCGGGCAAATCACGCGCCAGCCGCGTGCGCTCAGGTGCGCAGCCATCTCGTCCATGTCTCGGCCTGTGCGGGCCAAGCCGTGCCAGGCGATCACCGTGCCTTTTTCAGCCTTGCCCCAGTCGGTGTAATGGATTTCGAGCCCGGCGCATTGAGCGTATTGCGATGTGAAGCTCATGGCGTCTCCTCACGGCCTGACTTGTTGGACGACAGCTTCAAGGCAGCGCGGGTGCGCAAGCGCCCCACCACGCCTGTGGGAAAGTAGTACACCGACAGCACAAACAACAAGCCCAGCCACAGCAGCCAGCGGTCGGGCGAGAGCAAGGCCGACAGCAAAGGCCAGGCCGCAGCCGCCTCACTGGCCAGGCGCAACAGGTCTTGCAAATAGCTTTGCGCCAACAAAAACAAGACCGAACCAATCGCCGCGCCATACACCGTACCCATGCCGCCGATCACCACGATCAAAAGCACATCCATCATGATTTCAAAACTCAGCGAAGTGTCCGGCCCGTTGTAACGCAGCCAAAGCGCCAGCATGGCCCCGGCCACACAGGCAAACAAGGCCGACAACACGCTCGACAGCGTGCGGTAGACCACCACCCGGTAACCAATCGCCTCTGCACGGAACTCGTTTTCGCGAATCGCTTGCAGCACTCGGCCAAAAGGCGAATTGACGATGCGCAGCATGGCCAGCAGCATGCCCAAAGCCAGCACAAACAGCAGGTAATACGACAGCAAGCGCCCGTCGAGGGACACCCCAAAAAATGGCTCATCGCTGAACTCGGTGGCTGGCGACAAAAGTTCGGGCACCTTGAAACTCAAGCCGTCTTCACCCCCTGTGAAGTCCGACAACTGCGAGGCCAGCGTCTGAAAAGCCGCGGCCACAGCCAGCGTGATCATGGCGAAAAAGATCGCCCGCACCCGCAGCGAAAACAAGCCGATGGCCAAAGAAAAAGCCAGCGTGACCCCCAAAGACAGCGCAAAACCCAAGCCAATGGCGCTCCAAGTTGGCCCCCAGGTGTTCGACGAGATCGCGATGCCATAGGCCCCAATGCCAAAGAACATGGTGTGGGCAAAACTCACGATGCCGGTGTAGCCCAGCAGCAAATCAAAGCCCACCACGAGCACCACAAAAATCAACACCTTGGCCGCCACCGACAAGGCCTTGACCCCCGGAAACAAAAACGGCGCGAATGCCAAGCCCAACAAGATCAAGATCAGCACCGCAGCGAGCAAACGGCTGCGTGGCTGGTCGTTGGAAATCAAACGGTTCAACATGCCCTGCCCTTCAACGGTTGGCCACGGGGTAGACCCCCTGCGGCCGCCACAGCAATATCGCCGCCATCAGCGCGATGTTGGAAAACAGCGCGACCTTGGGCGCCAAAAAGCCGGTGTAGTTGGCCATCAGGCCCACCAGCAAAGCGCCGATCAAAGCCCCGCCCGTGGAACCCAACCCGCCAATGATGATGACGATGAAAATCAGCACGTTGACCTGCGCGCCCATTTGCGGCACGACGTTTTGCTGGTACAGACCCCACATCACGCCGCCCAAGCCGGCCAGTGCACTGCCGACCACAAACACGCCCACAAACAGGCGTTGAATGCGGTAGCCCAGCGACTCGACCATCTCGCGATCCTGAACGCCTGCACGGATCAACAGACCGATCTTGGTGCGTCCAAGCACCCACATCTGCAGCGCCAACACCGCCATACCCACCACCACCGCCAGCAATCGGTATTTTTCAATCGCGGCGTCGCCCCACAGCACCGAGCCACGCATGGCCTCGGGCAAAGGCAAAGCAATCTGCAGCGGCCCCCAGATGACCTTGATGAGTTCCTCGCCAATGATCATGCCGCCCATGGTGATGAGGATTTGTTTGAGGTGCTGGCCATACACGGGCCGCACGATGAATCGTTCAAAAGCCAGACCTACGGCAGCGGCCACTGCCATCGCAATCAGCATCGCTGGCAGCACTGCCACCATGTTGCGCCACCACTCGCCCGAGCCCGTCCAGTCGCCCATGGCACCCAGCACGCTGGTGGCCACAAAAGCACCCAGGGCGATGAACAGACCATGGCCAAAGTTCAGCACATCCATCAGGCCAAACACCAGCGTCAAGCCCGAGGCCATGATGAAAATGATCATGCCCATGGCCAGACCCGCCACCGTGAGCGTGAGCCAAGTCGAGCCCGAGCCGATCAAGGGAAAAGCCAGCAGGGCCAGCACCGGCACGAGCAGCAAAGGACGGATGTCCACGTCTTGGAATAGTTTCATAATGCCAACCCCAACAAGGATTGCTGCAAGGCCGTGTCCTCGGCCAGCGCCTGCATGCGACCCGCATGCACAACCCGGCCGTTGTCCATCACCGCCACGTTATCGCCCAACTGCTGGGCAAAGTGGATGTTTTGCTCGACCAGCAAAATCGTCACACCGCTGGCCTTCAGTTGTTGGAAGGCTTCGATCATGTTCTGAATGATGGCCGGAGCCAGGCCCTTGCTCGGCTCATCGATGATCAACAAATCACGTGGCTCCACAATCGCCCGCGCCACGGCCAACATCTGTTTTTGTCCACCCGACAATTTGCCCGCCGGGTGCTTCCAGAACGTCTCCACGGGTGGAAAAAGTTTGAAAATCCACTGAAGCCGCGCTTCGTCCATCTGCGCCGCATGCTGGGCACTGCGGGCAGCCAAAAGCATGTTTTCTTTCACGGTCAGATCCGAGAAAATGCCCATGTTTTCTGGCACGTAGGCGATATTTTTTTGTGCAATGGCCGGCGTGTTTAAGTGTGTGATGTCTTCACCACCGAAGGTGATACGCCCTTGAGAGGCTTGCCACAAGCCCATGATGGTGCGCAGTGTGGTGGTCTTGCCCGCGCCGTTGCGGCCCAAAAGCAAAGTCAGCTCGCCACGCGGCACGACCATGTCCACCCCATGCAGGATGTGGTAAGACCCAATGTGCGTGTGCACGCCTTCGAGGGTCAACAGCTTATGGCTCATGCTGCCACCTTCGCTTTGCCCAGGTAAACCTCTTGGACAATGGGCGATGCAATCACCTCACCCGGCTCGCCATCAGCCACCAGCGTGCCGTTGTGCAGCACGATGATGCGGTCGGCCAACTCGCGCACCACGTCCATCTTATGCTCCACCAGCAAGATGGTTTTGGTTTTGTCTTTTTTCAGCTGGCGAATCAAGTCCAGGATCACAGGCGCTTCGTCGTGGCTCATGCCCGCCGTTGGCTCGTCGAACATGTAGACCGCCGGTTCAAGCGCCATGAGCAGCGCCACTTCGAGTTTGCGCTGGTCGCCATGCGGCAGGCTGGCCACCGGGGCTTCTTGCTGCGCGCTCATCGACACGGATTGCAAAATCTCCAGCGCCCGGTTTGTGAGCTGCGCATGGTCGCTCCAAATGCTCCACAGGTTCAGGCCCCGGCTGTGTGCGCCCTCTTTCGTGGCCTGCACGGCCAGGCGCACGTTCTCCAGCACCGACAGGTTTGGGAACAGATTGGTGAGCTGAAACGCCCGGCCCAAACCAGCACGGGTGCGCGCCGATGCAGGCAAACCAGTCAATTCACGCCCATTCAGGTGCACCGAGCCCGCGGTGGCAGCCAACTGCCCCGAGATCAGGTTGAAGTAAGTGGTCTTGCCAGCCCCGTTGGGGCCGACGATGGCCGTGAGCGTGCCGGGTTCAAAGCGACACGAGACCGCGTTCACGGCCACGTGACCGCCAAACCGCACCGTCAGGTTTAGGGTTTCGAGCATGAAGTCAGTTCAAAAAAATAGGGAACGCCGGGATAAAAAACCTAGACCCCGGATCACGTCCGGGGCGACGGTTTTATAGGGCCATCCGATCAATGCGCCATCCCGGGCTGACCCGGGATCCATCTGTGAATTTGTCATCCCGGGCTTGACCCGGGATCCATTGCTCAGCGTTTGTTGCGAATCGGCACATTCATTTCTTCAGGCTTGATCTCGCGGATCAGCTCTGGCACGCCCCAAGCGAACGCCGGATCGATTTTGATCTTGAAGTGGTACATGCTCTGCATGGCTTGGTGGTCTTCCTTGCGGAAAGTCATCTTGCCCTTGGGCGTGTCAAAGCTCATGCCTTCCATGGTGCTGATGAGCTTGTTGGTATTGGTGTCGCCATTGGTTTTCTTCAATGCGGTCACCAACGCCATGGCAGCCGAGAAACCGCCTGCGGTGAAAAAGTCAGGTGGCGACTTGAACTGCTGGTAGTGCGAGGCCACCATGGCGTCATTCACCGGGTTCTTGGGCATGCCGAAGTAATAGTAAGCCGCGCCTTCCATTCCGGGGAACTGCTTGTAGGCCACCATCGCGGGCAGGATGTTGCCACCCGTAGCGATCTCGATGCCGTGGCGCTTCAAGTCCATGTCGGCGATTTTGAAGGGGTTGCCGCCAGCCCAGATGATGAAAATGATCTTGCGTCCAGGCAAGCCCTTGAGCTTGTCGATCATGCGCTGCGCACCAGCCGTGAAATCGGTGGTGGCGGGCGGCAGGTACTCTTCGTGTACGACCTTGGCCTTCTTGATGGCATCTTTGTAGGCTTTGACACCGTCACGGCCAAAAGCAGAGTCTTGCGCCATTGTGACGATGCTCACGCCTTCCTTGTCCACCGCCACGGCGTTGGAAATGGCATCCTGGCTGCTGTTGCGGCCGGTTCGGAAAATGTATTTGTTCCACTTGTCGCCGGTGATGGAGTCGGCCACGGCTGGCTCGACCAACAAAATCTTTTTGTACTCCTCGGCAACCGGGAGCATGGCCAGGGCCACCGGCGAAGCGGTCGGCCCCACGGCCAGGTCCACCTTGTCATCGCCATAAGCCGAGGCCAACAGGTTCTTGCCCAGGTCAGGCTTGCCCTGGTCGTCTTTTTCGATGACCACGATCTTGCGGCCAGCCACTTCCATGGTGCCGCCGGTGGCATAACTCAAGCCCATCATCAAGCCGGTCTGGGTCTGTTTGCCATAGGCCTCCAGGGGGCCGGTCTTGCTGTAAATGTGGGCGATCTTGATGTCCTTGCTCTGGGCCAAAGCGGCCGGCATCAAAATGGAACTGGCGGCCAGTGCGGCCAGGGAAATGAGGTGTCGACGGAACATGTGTGGGTCTCCTTGTAAGTCGTCCGCTGGTTTGCGGCGCATTTTCACCACGCACATCGCATGCCAATTCCATCCGTACAGATAAAGTCGTGCAAGCCCTTGAAAAAGCAGGCAAAAAATACCTACAGAAAAAAATCCAGACTCAAGTGCTCAATATTAATACACTTAGATCGCCTTATTTAAAGACATATGTTCTTAAAAAAGACACATCACAAAAGGCATTGGTAAAGTTTGGCCCGCGATATGCCCAACAAATGGGCTGCTGCTGCTTTGTTCCCCCGGGTTTTGCTTAAAGCTTCTTGCACCGCTTGCCGCTCCAAGGCTCGGATTCGGGGTGCCAAGGACCCGTGTTCCCCCAAGAGCTTCTGATCAGAAAGGGTCAGCCCCATGGGGGATGTATTTGCCAGCTCGGCTCGGACCGGAACAATCTGACCGAGACCAGAATCACGCAACACAGCCTCAACCGCTGATGCGTCCACAAAACCCGATTCACAGCGCAATAGCAATTGCTCGATCACATTGCGCAGTTCACGGACATTACCCCGCCAAGGTTGTGCTGAAAGCAGCGCCACCGCTTGAGCATGAAACTCGGGCTGCGGCACGGCGCTGCGCAAAGCCAACTCCTCCGAGAGCACCTCGACCAAGTTGGGGATATCCGAGGCACGATCTCGCAAAGCTGGCACGCGAAGGGGCAAAACGTTGAGTCGGTAAAAAAGATCCTCGCGAAACAAGCCTTCACGCACCAACTTGGCCAAATCACGAGATGTCGCCGCAATCACCCGCACATCAAATGACACCAATTGGTTGGAACCCAAGGGCTCGATTTCACTTTCCTGCAAGGCACGCAACAACTTCGCCTGCATGCCCAAAGGCATGTCGCCAATCTCATCCAAAAACAAAGTACCACCGTCGGCCAGCTTGAATTTGCCATCGCGCCCCTTGCGGTCAGCGCCCGTGAAGGCACCGGGTACAACACCAAAAAACTCGGCCTCCAACAAAGAATCCGGCACAGCCGCGATGTTGACGCTGATCAAAGGGCCCCTGGCCCGAGACGAGCTGGCATGGATGGCATGGGCCAACAATTCTTTACCGGTACCCGTTTCACCCAACAGCAAAATCGGGCTGTGGGTTTGGGCAGCTCGCCTGGCTTGGCGCTTCAGATCGATCACAACCGAACTGGCTCCCAAAAAACTGGCAAAACTGTAACGAGCTTGACGCAGGGCGGGCCCTGTTTTGCGTTGTGCGGCCAAGGCATTGCGTGCTTCGTCCAACTCACGCTGCATGAAGGCAAATTTGGCCATGAGCGGTTGCAAATTGGTTTCTGGCTGATCAAACAAAACCACACCCAAAGCGCCAATGACCACCCCGGCCTCATCTCGCAAGGGGAATCGGCTGACCAAAAAAGTCCCCGCCCTGTTGGTCAGCAGATCAATGAGTATGGGTTTACCCGTTTCCATCACTTGGCCCATCTGGGTGTTTTGCACCACCTCCACCACAGGCCTGCCGACAAAATCCTCCTCCTTCTCGAACCCCAAGGCGGGCAGGTAACGGCGGTAATGGTCATTGATCCAAACCACACGTCCGGAGCGATCCACCAACAGCATCCCCTCACTGGCGTTGGCAAAAACATCAAACAATGAACGGGCGGCCAAGCTCAAAATGCTCTGACCATCGGTGGGTAAACCCGTCAAATATCCTAAACTTTCAGTGTTCATGCAGAGACTCCATCCACGGCGACTCAAATTGATTTGAATAAAATTTCACACACGACCCAACTCCACCGTGCCAGATTGAAATGCTAGACCCACCCCTGTTCATTTAGAGAGCAACGAGGTCAGTATGAAGTCATCAAACAACCCAAGGCACTGATGCATGCAACATTAGATTCCGTCGATACTGACGCACTGCCAGCAGCCGGTAGAGTGGCTGCAACTGCGCCTGTACAGGTCATTGTCACCCAACAACAACGCCAAAGTTGTGGCCACTGCCAAACGTCGGTTCATTCCAAAAGCTGACATTCAACCCATCATGTTCGCCGTCGCGTGCACCAAGCCCTGTGAAATCGGAACACTGATGTGCCGTGAAGGCAGCAACGCTTGAACATCGCCCAACGCTTGGCCGTACTGCAGCATGCCGCGCCATGCGAATGTGGCGCGCTGCCCCGGCCACGCACGAGGTGGTCGGCGCAATGATCGTCATTGAAGCAAATGACGTGCGAGCCCGGCCAGGGAGTGCCCTCTCATACCCGTTCTTGGGCCAACCCTTGGCGTTTGAAGCGCCTGTACAGACAGTCCGGTACTGCGCCGTACAGACTTCAGCATGCGATAGGGCCAAGCTAACAGCTTTCGGCAGCACTTGCCCGCAGTCCGATTGAGCCCCTTGCAAGCTTGTATGAAACCATTGCTACCCACCCACAATCGAGCTGAGACATGGACCTTTCCCCGTCAAGTACTGCTGGTCGCTTTCGCGCTGCTCTTGGCGCTCATAACTTGGCAGTTGCTGGACCTCATCATGATGGCGTTCGGTGCCGTGATCCTGGCCACGGTGCTGCGGTCACTGGCATCCGTGCTGGAGCGCCATGTCCGCGTACCCACCAAAATTTCCGTCGGTGTGGCCTTGTTGATGGTCGTTTTCATGATGGCGGCGCTATCCCTGCTTGTCGGTGAGCCGTTAGCGGAACAGTTCGAAATCCTGCGCCAACGCCTCCCCGCGGCCGTGGACGCAGTCGTGCAATGGCTCAACAGCCATCGCATCGGGGTCGAAGTCTTACAGTACATCGAAGAAGCTCGCGGCAACGACGCCAGCCCGTGGGCGATGCGGATTGCAGGCGCTGCGGGCTCAACGTTTGGCGCCCTCAGCGGTGCCGCCCTGATGCTGGTGATGGGCGTCTATCTGGCCATGGCACCACGCGTTTACAAGAACGGCCTGGTCAGGCTCATGCCGATGTCGGTGAGGGCGCGTATCGACGAGGCGCTGGACGCCTGCGGCAAGGCTCTCTCGCGTTGGCTGTTAGGGCAATCTGTATCGATGCTCTTTGTTGGCGCCACCACGGCCTTGGGATTGTGGCTGCTGGATGTGCCGCTGGCGTTTTCGGTGGGTGTGCTGTCCGGGCTGCTGGCCTTCATTCCTTTTTTCGGCGCCATCGCTGGCGGATTGCTGGCCGTGTTGCTGGGCTTTATGCAGGGGCCCGAAACGGCGCTTTACGTCTTAAGCTTGGCCTTGGTCATCCAGCAGATTGAAGGCAATGTATTGATGCCTTTGGTGGAACGCTGGGCAGTAGGCCTGCCACCGGTGCTCGGCATTGCAGCGACCGTCATGTTCGGCTTGCTGTTTGGCCTGCTGGGCGTTCTTTTGGCAGCACCAGCCATGATCGTGCTCATGGTCGTGGTGGAGCGCCTCTACATCAAAGGGGTGCTTGAAGAAGGTGGCTGAACATCTGCAGCGTGATGATCAAGAGTGCCTGCAATGAGCAGGACGGAAAATGTGACTGAATCGCCCCGGATTTTGAGGAGGCTCCACACTTTGAGAAGCTGGAGCCATGAGCAAGAAATCCAACCGTTTCTCACCCGAGGTGCGCGAACGCGCTGTCCGTTTGGTGCTTGAGCACGAGGCGAATACCCATCCCTGTGAGCCACCATTGAGTCCATTGCACCAAAAATTGGGGGCACCCAGTCGGTCAAGATGAATGCTTCCCGAATCAAGTTGATCAAACTGCCGTCGGGCAAGACATCTGGTTCGGGGCGCTTACAGACGCCCAACCAATGCGAGGCTTGAGCGGCATGGGGTTGACAGTCCAAGACCGCTATTGGATCAAACACCGGTATGCGAGCGGCCTGTAACATGGCCAATGCAAGATGCAATACTTGCGTGAGCCAAAGGTGGGCCTCAGTGCCACGGACTTGGGGCTCGGACGATTGGAGCCGTCTGGGCGCGTCTTCGTCGCTCACCAAACGGGTCCAGTAGGCAACTTTTTTGGAAGCCTCCTCAGACGTGAGCATGAATAAAATTTTCGTGGGTGTGCCGATGGACGGTTATGACTGAGGGGCTGTCTTTGAGAAGGCTTGCCTCAGGATGTTGATGACTTCTTCTCTGATTGGCTTACCCATGCGGTTGCGGGGAATGGCGGGAGTCAAAACAATTCGCCGGGGTTGCTTGGGCCCCAGGGCTGCGGCTGCGTAATTCAACAATTGTTCTTCCGTTGAATGGGCGTTTGTCTTCAGCACCACCAGCGCGATGGGTACATCCTGATGCACGGCATGTCGTGTGGGCATGGCCAAGACATCGGCCACCTCGAGATGGGCGAGCAGGCATTGTTCGATTTCGATAGGGTATATGTTGATTCCATTAAAAATCATCATGTTGTCCGAGCGGCCACAGAAAATCAGTTGACCGTCATCGGTCAAATAACCGATATCGCCAGGAATAAACCAGCCCCCTCGAAATGCTTTTTGATTGGCTTGTTCGTCGTCAAGATAACCAGAGATCAATTGATCGCTCTGAGTGGCAATCAGACCTTTCTGACCAACAGGTAGCGGATGGAGATTTTCGTCAACGATGTTGACCTTCACGCTCGGCAGCGGTTGCCCTACGGTCCCGGGGTATCGAAGCAGATCGGTTGGATGTGCAACGGATATGGACCACGACTCATTGGTGCCGTAGTTGACCCTGAAGTTTGAACACAGTTCGGTCATGATCGTTTGCCTTAGTTCTTGTGTGACCACCGAACTCGACAGTGACAACTGAATCGGATCTAACGGTCGAAGTTGTGGGGTATCGCTTTCGGTCAACTCTTTGAGCATTAATTGAACGTGGAAAACAGTGGCCGATAGGATGGTCAAACCGTACCGCTGGTGCCAATGACGCCAATCGTTGCGTTCTCTGTCTAAAATTACAAATCCTGCTCCCACACAGATCGCGACCATCAGTCTGTGTACGCCTCCCACGTACTCCATATGCGACAGTGTGGCCAGACGATCGTGCGAAGTGGCACCAAGACTGGCGCAAAGTTGGCGGGCCCTTGACTGCATTTGTACGTGCGTGATGGGCATCAGCTTTTGTTTGCCGGTGCTACCCGAGCCGGCCACAATGACGAAAATGGATCGCTGAGGATCAAGGCCGTCCGCAGGTGAGTGGCACTTGAATGCCCCGGCTGTCGTTGCCAACATAGCCTTGGCATCTATCGCCTTCAATGGCCCATGCTTGGACCCAGCTGGCATGACGTCCGAAATCCAGTGCTTGACCCCAGCGGCGGTCATCCAATTGGTTCTTTGAGCGGTAGTGGTGGAGCGGGGAATCAACAACACTGGGGCTGTCAGTCGCGCCGCCGCCAGCAACAGGGTTAACAACAACAGTTCGTCGGAAACGATCAATGCGATGCGGTCACCAGGGGCCACACCACTCACACAGAGTTGTTGTGCACCGTGTTCGACCCGTTGCGCCAAGGTTCCGTAAGTCAGCTTCGTGTTGGGTGTGATGATGGCAATGGCATCGGGAGAGTGCTTGGCGTGATGGTCAATCCAATCAGCCACTGAAGCGGTGGGGAATGGGGCTGGTGTACTCATGTGGTCATCACTGGATGGCGATTTGAAGGTCTGACATCAAGGCTTGGAATACGCGATGGTCATTGTGAAAAAAGGTTTGTGCCCTCGCCCCGGACAGTGGCACGCTTTGGATGAAGGCTTCATGAAGAACTTTTTTCACCCGCTCAGATTTTGTGAGAGTTAGAAACAAATCCGTGGCTGAGGCCTTGATCGGCGCTGGTGTTGCCGAGGGCAGCAAAAGACCTTGCCAAGACGTGAACTCAACAGCCGATAAGCCTTGTTCTGTCAAAGTTTCCGTCGTAGGCAGTCTGGGCTCTCTGCTGCTCGATGAAATCGCCAGGCAGTGCAGATCACCCTTGTTGAGGTGCTCAATGACCAACATGGGATCAACGATGGCAAAAGGCACATGCCCGCCCAAAACGGCGGTGACCGTGGGTAATGAGCCCGCAAAAGGGACATGCACAGACGCCAATTGATGCCGCTTAGCAATATAGGCGCCCATGAAATGGGATGTTGAACCATGGCCTGAGGTGGCATACATCAAGGGAGCACCTGATTCGCGCAAACCAGCCAAGTAAGAGCGCAGGTTGGGGCGAGCTTGATCAGCACGCATGACACATACCAGCGGCATCGCGCCAAAAATAATGCTCGGTTCGAGGTCTCGAACTAGGACAATACGAGATCGGTTGTCCTCTCGTCCTCCTCGGGTGCGAAAGACTCCCGTCGGACTGAACAAAAAAGTATTTCCGTTCGGGTCGCTTTGCGCCACTTCATTACTGCCAACCAGACCACCCGCACCTGGCATGTTTTGTACATACCAAGTATCGCCAGTCAATTGGGCCGCTGCTTGGGCCAGCACCCGGCTCAATTTGTCTGAGATACCTCCAGGCGAAAAGGGGCAAACGATTTTTCGCACTGTCTGTGTTTTGGCAAAAGCCTCAAGCGTCATCTGCCCGCCAAGGAGTGCAGTAACTGAGTAGACGAAGCGCCTACGCGAGGATTTGTGAGCTTTCATGTGTTCAACATTGAAGATAGATTGTTGGGGGTGCTGGTTAGACCGATGACACCCAAGGCGCAGTCCAAGGCACACAACGGATGGCGTGATGTCCGGCCGTCTTAGTCGTGATGAGTTGGGGCGTAGGTTGCTTGTCCTGGAAGGAAAAACCTATGGAGCCGTTTTGAATGCGCGTCGCTCCGCCGGGATAAGGGCGAAACGAGAGCATCTGGGGGCTCGCGACTTGTCTGAACAGCAACCCACCTTGAACACGAACCAAGGGCTCGAGAACCTGTGCCCAGTGTGCTTCGGCAATAGCATACAGCGCGTGGCGTTGGCGCGCTTCAAGGGCACTGCAAGGGCGACCCAAAAATCGTTCAACCAAGCGATGATCTTTATCAGACAAGGCGGGGCTGGGTGCCACCGTCGGCAAAAAGGGCCTTGTGTGAAATGTTGGCAAGGCGGATTGAAGGACCACGCTCACGCGCTCATGCGCACCCATGGCCTCGATCATTTCGTTCAAGCCTTGTGCATACGCTTGGGTCGATGTCAGCGCAATGTCGTTGACCCAAAAAGCAACGCCGTTGTTGATGACGATGAAAAAGTGAACACCGGGTGGGTAGGTCTTGCAGATGTCCTCTGTCAAACATGCGATTTGGTAAAGCAGGAGCAGCTCAGTTTGGTCGGGCTCAAAAATTAAGGGCTGCTGGGCCAAAGGCGATGCTCGGTAACCGCCGTTGTAGAGAAAAAAGCAGGGGATTGGGACACCATGAGCCATGTGCCCCGCAAGCTTTTGCCGATAGAGCCCCATCAAGGAGCCCAAGCGACTGCGGCTTTGGTGATTAAAACGGCGTTGGGTGAGTGTGTTAAGCACCGCATCAATTTGTTCAGTGGTCGTTGCATCACGGGCGATTTTGTTGGGAGATGGCAGTCCATTAAAGACGGTTTTTGCGTGCTCGTATCGACCCCGAAGCCAGTCATTGATTTGTGTAGTGGTATGGGCATCGTCAAGCCATGACGCCTGACACTGTGGCTGGGGTAAGCGGGGCAAATAAATAAAAGCCATAAAAAATAGTACGTCTTCAAATATCAATAGGCGGATTCAAGGACTGAAGTGGACCCCAAAGTCAGGGCAGACTTGTGAACCTGCCCCTGTTGAACGTACCTCTTAGCCATTCAATGATATGGCCTTTAATAGATGTGCCGAGTGCCAGATTTTCTCAAACTGCATAGGGCTGACATAGCCCAAGGTAGAGTGAATCCTTCGGTGGTTGTAGTACGTCATCCAGTCAATCACCTCGTCCATCGCCTGCCTGCGGGTTTCGAATTTCCTGCCGCACAGTCGCCTCACTTTTAGGCGATCCCAGAAGCTCTCCGTCGGGGCGTTGTCCCAGCAGTCTCCCTTGCAGCTCATGGCGCTTTTCATCTTATAGGCATACAGGGCTGACTGGAATTCATGACCGCAGTATTGGGCTGCCACGGTCTGAGTGGAAGATGATCCCGGCATCTGGTGCACGGCGGAACCAGGCCATGCGCAACGCATTCGTCACCAATGAGCTTTGCATGTGTGGCTGCATGCTCCAGCCCACCACATGGCGACTGAACAGGTCCAGCACCACGACCAGGTAGCCAGCCTTCGTCAGTCGCAATGTAGGTGATGGCACCCGACCACACCTGATTGGGGGTGTTGGCCGTGAAATTGCGCTGCAGCAGGTTCTGTGCAATGGGCAGGTTGTGCCTGCTGTCGGTGGTGACGACAAATTTTCTCTTGCCCTTGGCTTGAATGCCCTGCTCTTTCTTCATGCGTCAAACGCGCTCCTTACCCACGCGAATGCCGCGTGCCACCAGTTCCTTCCACATCTTGGGCCAGCCATATTCCTGTTTGACCTCGGTGTGAATGGCACGAACATGAGCGAGCAGGGCTTCGTTGCTGATGCGATTGTTGGCACCCGGCTTCGATGGCTTGTTTGCGCCTTTGCGCCGCATATGTTCAAAGTAACCGCTGGTGCTCACACCCAGCATCTCGCGGGCCAGTGATGTCGGCCAATGCTTTATGTTGCTGGCTATCCAGGCGTACTTCAGTTTGATACCCGAGCGAAGTACGCCGTAGCTTTTTCCCAAAATGTCACGCTCCATACGCCGTCGCGCGTTTTCAGCACGTAGCTTGGCCTGCGCCATCTGCGCCGGGCTTACCGGCTTGTCAACTGCGCCCTTGAGCTGACCCTTGCCATGCAAGCGCACCCAGTTCTCCAGGGTCTGCTTGGGAATGCCCAGTATCTTGGCCGTGACGGCCGCCACTTGACCGCCCTTGACCCGCCTGGCAGCCTCCAGCTTGTATTCCAGTGTGTACCGTGCCCGTCGTTTCAATTCGCTTATCTGTCTCTCCTAAAACTGATTTTTACCCAACAGCTATGGAATACGTTTTTCGGAGGCACGGTCAGTCCAACCACTCCGGTTTATTTGTCCCAATACAAACAGTCAAAAGGCGACTCGTCGAACTAATGAACAACGGTGCCTAGTCAATGAGGGAGCGCCCATTGAATGCAAGCCTAAAACAACACAGAGGTTTACATACTTTTTAATGCTAAGCAAAAACCTGTCAGCGCTAAATAGCAGCTTAGAAACAAAAAATCCCGGTAAATCATTGATTTACCGGGATTTGTATCCTACCAAATTTGGTAGGCGCGACTAGATTCGAACTAGCGACCCCCACCATGTCAAGGTGGTGCTCTAACCAACTGAGCTACGCGCCTGCTAAGCCCTGAATTATAGCGAGAAAAAATGCATTTTTTAGCCCCCTTTGAATTTGATGTTCTTACCTCCGTCTGGCTGCCCGCACCCCTTTGACGCTGCGCACCGTGCCCAGCACCTTGCTCAGGCTGACCGCGTCGCCAATCTCCACCGTGAAGGTCATCCATGCCGTGCCTTTGACCGACTGGGTCTGCACGCCTATCACGTTCATCTTTTCTTTGGCAAACACTTCCGAGATATCGCGCAGCAAGCCTTGGCGGTCAAATGCTTCGACTGCCACGTCGACCGGGTACACCGAGGCATTGACGCCTTTGTTTTCGCCCCATCGGACTTCGATCACGCGCTCGCCGTGGCGTGCGGCCAGTTCGCGAAAGTTGCTGCAGTCCTGGCGGTGGATGCTCACACCTTTGCCGCGTGTGACAAACCCACTGATCGCATCGGGCGGCGCGGGTTTGCAGCAACGCGCCAGTTGCGTGAGCAAGGAATCCACCCCCACCACCAGCACGCCCGAAGGTGATTTGCGGGCCACTGCACCTTTGAACTTCTTATGCAGGTATTCATCGGCTTCTGGCGCAGGCTCTGGCGGGTTGAGCAACACCTCGATGTTGCGCAGCGAGTATTCGTCCTTGCCCACCACCTCGAACAGGCCATCGGCCGACTTGAAACCCAGCTGGCTGGCCAGGTCTTCCAGGCGGATGGCCGTGCGCCCCAAACGCTGCAGGAATTTTTCGACCGCCTCGCGCCCACGGGCCACCGTTTCGGCGATGACTTGCGCGTTGAACCAAGCGCGCACTTTGGCCCGCGCACGGGGGCTGGCCAAAAAGCCCAACTCGGGGTTGAGCCAGTCGCGCGATGGCCCACCTTCTTTGATGGCGGTGATTTCCACCGTCTGGCCGTTGGCCAATGGGGTGTTCAGCGGCACCATGGCGCCGTCTACCGTAGCACCCCGGCAGCGGTGCCCCAAATTGGTGTGTACCGTGTAGGCAAAGTCGATCGGCGTGGCGCCTTGCGGCAACTCGACCACGGCGGCGTCAGGCGTCAACACATAAATACGGTCGTCAAACAGGCCACTGCCTGGGGCACTGGCTTGGGCTGCGCCGGACAGGTCACGCTCCCATGCCAGCAGTTGCCTCAGAACCGCAATTTTGGTGTCGTAATCGCTGGTGGCTGACACGCCGGCATAACCTTTGGTCCCTGCTTCTTTGTAGGCCCAGTGGGCGGCCACGCCATGCTCGGCGTGGTTGTGCATGGCCTGGGTGCGGATTTGGACCTCGATCGGGCCGCCATCGGCATCGCGCACCACGGTGTGCAGCGACTGGTAGCCGTTGGCTTTGGGTTTGGCGATGTAATCGTCAAACTCCTCGGCGATGGGCACAAAGTGCTCGTGCACCCAGCTGAGGGCCTGGTAGCAATCGGCCACGCTGGACACCACCACACGCAGCGCCCGGAGGTCGAACACGCGCTCAAAGGGCAAGGATTTGCCGCGCATTTTTCGCACGATGCTGTAGATGTGTTTGGGACGCCCATCGACCGAAGCCGCAATGCCCTGAGCGGCCAAGGCCTTTTGCAGCCGCTCGCGCAGCGCCACCATGTGGCGCTCGCGCTCGGCGCGTTTTTCATCCAGCAGCCGAGCAATGTCTTTGTAAGTCGTGGGCTCCAGAAAACGAAAAGACAGGTCTTCCATCTCCCACTTGATCTGACAAATGCCCAAACGGTTGGCCAAGGGCGCGAACACCTGCAGCGACTCCCTGGCCAAAGCGGGGGGCACCGGCAGCTTTGTGGCAGCGAAATGGCGCAGGGTTTGCAAACGAGAGGCCAAGCGGAGCATGACCACCCTCAGATCGCGGCTGAAAGCCAGCAACATCTTGCGCACGTTTTCTGTCTGGACCCGGGGGCTGAGTGGCGTGTTGTCAGACCCCGGGGTGCTGGATTCGGCCGCCCGCGACAGGCGCTGCACATGCACAAGTTGGTTGGTTTGCATGGCCAGTTGCGCCAACTGCGGGCCAAAGGCCTTGGCGATCACCTCTTCGGGTTTGTTCAGGTGCGGGCAGGCATAAAGCAAGTAACTGGCCGCCTGCATGGCCACCGAACCGCCAATGCCCGCCAAGATCTCGGTCACGGCATCGGCATGCGCCAGGATGTTTTCTCCGGTGTCCAAGGTTTCACCGGCAATCAGGGGCTCGGCAAAAGCGCGGGCTTTGGACAGGGTGTCCATCTGCTCGGCCTGTTCTGACGCGTCGGCCATGGCGCGCATGACCGGGGGCAAGGGGTTGGCGTGCAAACGGGCTGCGGCCGACATCGGGCTGGCAGCGTGGCTGGAAGTGGGGCTGACCATGCGCCTACTTGCCCAGCAAAAAATGAGCCAAAACCGCGATTTGATCGTCCCCCGTTAAGGTGGGTGCATGGCCAAAACCAGACCAGGTGTCCAGCAGCGCACGGGGGCCGCGCTGCGTCATCTGGGTGGCGGTTTCGGGCGTCAGCAAGTCCGAGTCCTGGCCCCGAATCAAGAGGGTTCGCGACTGGATCTGGTCGTACAAAGCCCACAAAGTGGCTTCACCTGCGGCAACGGCAGCGGCCGTCAGGGCCCGCACAGGCACCCCAATGGCTGGGTCGTAGTGCAGGGTCAACTGGCCATTTGCGGCGGGGCGCGTCATGTGCGACGACATGTCACGCCAGACCTCGGGCGAAACCGGACCAAAGCCATGAGACAGGGTCCACAAAGCCGCAGCCGCCTCGTCGAGGTCGCGGTACTGACCGTATTGCCCCACATAAGCTTGCATGCGCTGCACCGACGACCAAGTGATGGCCGGGCCCACGTCGTTGAGCACCAGGCGGCGAATGGCGCAAGGCAAAGGCAAGCCGGGTTGTCCCGCCAGCACCATGCCGATCAAGCCGCCCATGCTGGTGCCCACCCAATCCAGCGATTGCAGCGGCTTGTCTGCGCCCAATTGAAGTTGAATCTGGCCCAGCATGGCCAGCATGTCGCCTGCGTATTGCGGAATTTGGTACAGCGACGCCTCGCTCAACCATTCGCTGCGACCGCGCCCAGCCACATCAGGGCAAATGACTTGCAAGGGCTCGGGGCCTTGCGCCACCAAGGCCTGTGCCAAACGGTCAAAATCGCGGCCCTGACGGGTCAGGCCATGCACGCACACCACCACACGACGAGCATCCGCATCGCCCCATCGCCAGTAAGCCATGCGGTGATGACCTTCCGGGTGCGGACAAGTCACCCATTCGAGCTGGGGGAATGGGCGAGAGGCGACGGAAGTGAGGGTCATGACAATCGGAAACAATCTGGTGAGGCTGCCCGCGAAACCGGGCTGGAGCGGCGCGATAATGGACTGTCAGACATCCTAATTCATCTTTCGGAGTGGAAAACATGTTGCAAGGTAAAACAGCGCTGGTCACGGGTTCAACCAGCGGCATCGGACTGGGCATTGCCAAGGCTTTGGCCAAGCAAGGCGCCAACATTGTGCTGAACGGTTTTGGCGATGCCGAAGGCCCCAAGGCCGAAATCGCTGCATTGGGCGTGAAAGTGGCTTACCACGGCGCTGACATGAGCAAAGCCTCTGAGATCGAGGCCATGATGAAGTTCGCGGCCGACACCTTTGGGCGTGTGGACATTTTGGTCAACAACGCCGGTATCCAGCATGTGGCCAAGATCGAAGACTTCCCCGTCGAGCGTTGGGACGCCATCATCGCCATCAACTTGAGCAGCGCCTTCCACGCCACACGGTTGGCCCTGCCCGCCATGAAAGCTGCCAACTGGGGCCGCATCATCAACGTGGCGTCCATCCACGGCCTGGTCGGCTCGGCCGAAAAGTCTGCCTATGTGGCCGCCAAACACGGTGTGGTGGGCCTGACCAAGGTCACCGCCCTCGAAAACGCCACCACAGGCGTGACCTGCAACGCGATTTGCCCCGGCTGGGTGCTCACACCGCTGGTGCAAAAACAGGTGGACGCCAAGGCGGTGGCCATGGGCTTGAGCAACGAAGAAGCCAAAAAGGTCCTGCTGCAAGAAAAAGAACCCTCCATGCAATTCACCACGCCCGAAGAACTGGGTGAGCTGGCGGTCTTCTTTTGCTCGGCCGCTGGCAACAACGTGCGCGGCGTGGCCTGGAACATGGACGGAGGCTGGACAGCCCAGTGAACAACATGAGCACTTCTCAACGTTTGGACAAAATCGTCATCGTGGACGATGACGCGCGCATTCGCGACTTGTTGCGCCGATTTTTATCGCAAGAAGGCTTTGACGTGCTGCTGGCCGAAGACGGCCGAGCACTCGATCGCATCTTGCAGCGCGAGACCATCGACCTGCTGGTGCTCGACCTGATGCTGCCCGGCGAGGACGGCCTGAGCATTTGCAAGCGCTTGCGAGCCACCGGTGTCAAAACCCCCGTGATCATGTTGACCGCCAAAGGCGAAGACGTGGACCGCATCAACGGTCTGGAGATCGGGGCCGACGACTACCTGGGCAAACCCTTCAACCCCCGGGAGTTGCTGGCCCGCATCCATGCGGTGCTGCGCCGTAGACCTGTCAGCGAGCTTCCCGGCTCCCCCTCCGCCGACGAAGAGGTCATCAGCTTTGGCCACTTCAAGCTGGACTTGGGGGACAGGTCATTGAGCAAAGACGGCGTGGACATCGCACTGACCACCGGCGAATTTGCCATGCTCAAGGCCTTGGCCAGACACCCACGGCAATCGCTCACGCGCGACAAACTGGCCCAACTGGCACGAGGCCGCGAGTTCGAACCCTTTGACCGCAGCCTGGATGTGCAGATTTCCCGTCTGCGAAAAATGATCGAAGTCGACCCTGCTTCTCCCAAAATCATCCAGACCGTCTGGGGTGTGGGCTACGTCTTTGTGCCCGATGGACAACCGTGAAACCAGCGCCCACCGACCCGGATGAGGTGACGGTCAATCCATCGCAAGGCCCCCTCGTCAAGCTCAGCCTTTTTTGGCGCACGTTCTTTTTGTTGGCTCTGCTGATTTTTTTCAGCAGTGTGGCTTGGTTGCAGATGTTCAAAACACAGGAATACGAGCCACGCATCCTGCGCAATGCCCACCAAATTGCAACAGTCGTTAACCTGACCAAAACTGCGCTGAAAAACAGCGACGAAATTGCGCGCCTGTCCCTCATCGAGATGCTGGCCGACGAAGAGGATGTCCGGATACAGCTGCGGGAACCCACGGATCGCATGGTGGCCTTCACCGATTCCGGCATGGACAGTCGACTGGTCGACGAGATGGTCAAGCGACTGGGGCCTGGCACCCTCATTGCCTCCAGCGTGAACGGTGAAGAGGGCCTGTGGATAGGCTTCCCCATTGAGCGTGACAGCTACTGGCTGCAAATGGACCCCTCGCGTCTCAAACCCCTGGGGGGCAGCGCCTGGCTCATGTGGCTGAGCTTCACCACAGCGCTGTCCTTGGGTGGTGCAGCATTCATGGCAGGTCTGATCAACCGACCACTCAAACGCCTGTCCCACGCGGCCAGTCGTGTGCGTGAAGGACACTTCCACGGTGTTCCGCTGGACGAGGGAGCGGCCACCAGTGAGATCCGCGAGGTCAACATCGGCTTCAACCGCATGGCCGAGCGACTGGCCAAGATCGAGGCCGAACGCGCCTTGATGCTGGCAGGCATTTCGCACGACCTGCGCACCCCTTTAGCCCGTCTGCGGCTGGAAACTGAATTGAGTGTCAGCGATGCGCAAACCCGCGAGTTGATGGTGGCCGACATCGAACAACTCGACGAGATCATTGACAAATTCTTGGACTACGCTCGCCCCGAACCCACTGACCTGGGACCAGTGCTTTTGACCGGGGTCATCAGCCGCTGCATTACGCCATGGCGTCACAACCCACGGCTGCAAATCATGGTGGATGTGAGCGAAGATCTGCAGGTGCAAGCCGAACCCGTGGAACTGGGACGCGTGTTGTCCAACCTGCTCGAAAACGCGCGGCGTTATGGACAAAGCCCCTCTGACGGCATCACACGGGTTGAAATCGTCGCCCGTGTGCACGATGGCTGGGTGCTGCTGCGCGTGCGCGATCAGGGACCCGGCGTGTCGGATGAAACTCTGAAAAACCTGACACAACCCTTCTTCAGAGGGGATGCGGCCCGGACAGCCGCCACCGGTTCAGGCCTGGGCTTGGCCATTGTCGAGCGCTCTGTCCAGCGCATGGGTGGGACGTTTTCTGTCTTCAACAACAGCGCTGGCGGCTTGATGGCCTTGATGAAATTCAGGCAAGCCGACATCGAGTGACCCCCAGGGCCAAGACTTTTAAGCCCATCCAACCGCTGCACCTCCCTGCGAGGACGCACAAGGGCCGCTTCGACACAGCGCCAAGTCCCTTGATTCATCGGCTATAATGCGTGTTTTCGGCAAGCGCGACAGCAGCACCTCCGGCCAGACCAACGCCAACAGCGCGACGCCCCTATGCGGGCAGGTCACCGTTCCGCAAGGACTGCATTCCAAATGTTCGCCCACAACCTTGCCATTGCAGATTGAACACCCATCTGAGGTTTCACTCTGTGCCTTAAACCACGCCCGCGCCGGGAAGTATTTGGCGCTGACTGTGTCTGTTTCCTTGTCCCTTTTTGTGTCTCGAGGTTGTTCATGCCCGCTCAAAAGCCGAAGAAGCCTGCCCAGGCCCCTGCCAAATCCAAAATCGTAGCCAAGACGGCTGCTGTCAAAGCCTCAGCGCCCGTCGCCAAGGCCAAAGCAGTGGCCAAAGCGCCTGCCAAAGCACCTGCCAAGGTGCCCGCCCCAGTGGCGGCCAAAACACCCGCCAAATCGGTGGGCAAAGTGGCCCCCAAGGCAGCAACGCCCCCAGCCAAAGCCACGACAGCCCCGGCGAAATCTGCCAAGCCAGTGAAGAAAGCCGCCTCCGTGCCCGTCAAAAAATCAGAAGCCATTGAGAAAAAACCCGCTGCCAAAGTCAAAGCCAAAGACCTTGTCACCGAAGTGGAAGTGAAGAAGCCGGCCAAAGCCGTCAAAGCAGCCAAAGCCGCTGCGCCCGCCGAAGACAGCAAACCTGCTGCCAAAAAAGTCGTCACTGGCGCCAAGCGTGGCCCTAAAAAGAAGGGCAGCATTGCCGAACCGAGCATCGACGATGAATTGGCCGAACTCGAAGACGATCTGCAAGGTGAACCTGTCGCTGAAAACGTGACGGAGACAGGCGAAAAGGTCAAGCCCCTGCGCATGAAGATCAGCAAGGCCAAAGAGCGTGCCTTGATGAAAGAATTTGGCCTGGACGAAACCGTCCTGACCGAAGCCGAGATGAAGCAGCGCCGCGACCGTTTGAAGGCCCTGATCAAACTGGGCAAGACCCGTGGCTACCTGACCAACGGTGAAATCAGCGACCACTTGCCCGACAAACTGGTCGATGCCGAAACCCTGGAAGTGGTGATCGCCACCCTGAACGACCTGGGTGTGGCGGTGTACGAGCAAACGCCGGACGCCGAGAGCCTGATCATCACCGACAACGCGCCCACAGGTTCGACCGAAGAAGAAGCCGAAGAAGCCGCCGAAGCCGCCCTGTCCACCGTGGACAGCGAATTTGGCCGCACCACCGACCCCGTGCGCATGTACATGCGCGAGATGGGCACCGTGGAACTGCTGACCCGCGAAGGCGAAATCGAAATCGCCAAGCGCATCGAAGGCGGCTTGATGGACATGATGGCCGCGATCAGCGCGTCGCCCGCCACCATCGCTGAAATCCTGCGCATGGCCAACGAAATCCGCGAAGGCAAGGTCGTCATCTCCACAGTGGTGGACGGTTTTGCCAACCTCAACGAAGCCGATGACTACGTGGCCGAAGAAGACTTCGACGAATTCGACGAAGCCGACGATGACGATGGCAAAGGCGGCTCCAAAGCCCTGACCAAAAAGCTCGAAGAGCTGAAAAACCAGGCGCTGGAGCGTTTTGACCGCATCACCGAGTACTTCGAAAAAGTGCACAAGGTCTACGACAAAGAAGGCTGGGGCACCCCCGCCTACATCAAGGTCCAGTCGGCTTTGTCCGAAGAGCTGATGACCATCCGCTTCACCGCCAAGACCATCGAAAAGCTGTGCGACATGGTGCGTGGCCAAGTGGACGATGTGCGCAAAAAAGAGCGCGAACTGCGCCGCATCATCGTGGACAAATGCGGCTACCCACAAGACAACTTCATCGCCGATTTCAGCGGCCGTGACAAAAATGGCAAGCGGATTGAGTCTCAACTGCTCAACCTCAAGTGGATCGAAAAGCAAGCAGCAGCTGGCAAAAGCTGGAGCGCCATCATGGGCCGCAACATCCCGCCTGTGCAAGACCTGCAGCAAAAGCTGATGGACTTGCAATCGCAAGTGGTGGTGCCGCTCGACGAGTTGAAAGACATCAACAAACGCATGAACGCCGGTGAACGGTCGTCGCGCGATGCCAAGAAAGAGATGATCGAGGCCAACTTGCGCCTGGTGATCTCGATCGCCAAGAAGTACACCAACCGCGGCCTGCAATTCCTCGACTTGATCCAGGAAGGCAACATCGGTCTGATGAAGGCGGTGGACAAGTTCGAATACCGCCGTGGCTACAAGTTCTCGACCTACGCAACTTGGTGGATCCGTCAGGCCATCACCCGCTCGATTGCCGACCAGGCCCGCACCATCCGTATCCCGGTGCACATGATCGAGACCATCAACAAGATGAACCGCATCTCGCGTCAGCACTTGCAGGAGTTTGGCTTTGAGCCCGACGCCTCCATCTTGGCCGAGAAGATGGAAATTCCTGAAGACAAGATCCGCAAGATCATGAAGATCGCCAAAGAGCCGATCTCGATGGAAACGCCGATCGGTGACGACGATGACAGCCACTTGGGTGACTTCATCGAAGACAGCACGCACACCGCGCCCATGGATGCGGCCCTGCAAGCGGGCCTGCGCGACGTGGTCAAAGACATCTTGGACAGCCTGACGCCTCGCGAAGCCAAGGTGCTGCGCATGCGTTTCGGCATCGAGATGTCCACCGACCACACACTGGAAGAAGTCGGCAAACAATTTGATGTGACGCGCGAGCGCATTCGCCAGATCGAAGCCAAGGCGCTGCGCAAGCTCAAGCACCCCAGCCGCTCCGACAAACTGCGCAGTTTCATCGACACGATGTAAACCGCCCTGCCCCGCAAGAACAAAGCCCCCCGACTGCGAAGTCGGGGGGCTTTTTTTTAGGCTTTCGTGCAAAGAACGGTTTCACGACTCAGATCAAGAAATGTTCAATACGCTTATGTGCGCTGGCGTACATTCAAAAAAATACTTTTGATCAAAAATAGAAATCAACAACTGTCAAAAGGCTCTAAAGTGTTAAGTCCAGACAATAACTTGATGATTAAGCAATTGATTTCCGACAAGTTCGAAAAATTGTTGCCATCTTTCCAGCTGGTTTGCCTGGAAGCAGGACAGTTGATTTTTCGCCCCCACGAGGCCATTCAATACGTCTATTTTCCGGTGAGTGCCATCATCGCCATGCAAATCGATATCTCGGATGGTACAGCGGCCGACATTGTCCTGATCGGCAAAGAAGGCATGGTCGGCAGCGGTGTCATGGGTGGCAACCAGAACTTCAGCCGGGCGCGGGTAAAGTTTGCGGGTTTTGCCTATAAATTGCCCTTGAGCGTTTTCCAATCGGAACTGGCCCAGGACCGCGCATTTCTGAAAATCTGGATGGCCGCTACACGGCAAATGATTTTGCAGATCGCCATGCCCACTGTTTGCAGCAGCAAACACAGCAACGAGCAACAGTTCATTCGTTGGCTCATGAACACCTTGGACAAGACCCAAGGGCACTCCCTTCAAATCACCCACCAGGAAATCGCCGACACGCTGGGCATTCGCCGCGAATCGGTGACGCTCGCTGCAGGCAAATTGAGCCAGGAAGGACTGATCGAGGTCTCCCGGGGGCAATTGGAGGTGTTGGATCGCCCCAAGCTGGAAGCCAGAGCCTGCGAGTGCTATCGGGTGATGCACCCTGCTGCGCTGCATTGAAAAATCGAAGGGAAAGCACATCGGATCATGGGTTCATGCAGCACCTTGAAAACATCTGTTATGGCCGCCACTTTTGAATACGACAACTTGGCCCAACGCAACGCCAAGATCTGCAAACTTTTTTCAGGGCAGTGCACCATGGCGGCCCCAGCAACCACCTCGACCCGTCAGTTAAATTCGTCTTTATGGGAGAAAAAATTTCATGGCTAAACACACTTTGGCATCCCTGTTTTTCAACCACTGCAACCGTCGACGTTCGGCCCAGAGCTTGGCATTCATCCTTGGCGCATGCACTGCACAAGCTTTTGCACAAATCCCAGCCAATCCCCAAAACCCACCAGTGTGGATCGGCTTTGATGATGCCTACGGCCTCAAAACCAATACCTCCGCCGTGGCCATCGAATGGGGCATCAACGCAGCCATGGAGGAAATCAACGCCAAAGGTGGCGTTCTCAACGGTCGGCCCTTGAAGCTGATGATCACCGACAACAAAGGCATTTCCGCTCGTGGCAAAGACAATTTTGTTCAACTGGCGGGCACCCAGGATCTGGTGGCGGTTTTAACGGGAAAATTCAGCCCCATCAGCGTGGAAATGCTGCCCGATGCACACCGGCTGAAAGTACCCTTGATCAGCGTCTGGGGATCGGCTGACCCCATCACCGATCACGAGTACCAGCCCTCTTACTCGTTTCGCGTCTCCCTCAAGGACGACTGGGGCGTCGAAGCGATGATGAAACGACTGTCCTCTCGATACAAGGTCCGGCAAGCCTGCGCCATTTTGCCCAACACCGCCTGGGGCCGCTCAGCAGAAAAAGTGATTCAGACAAAGTCCGCTTCAAACGCCATTCAATTCCCGGTGGTGCGTTGGTACAACTGGGGCGACGCATCTTTGAGTGAACACTACAATGCCTGCCTGAACTCCCGTACGCAAGGGCTGCTGTTTGTCGGTAACGAGAAAGAAGGGGCCATATTGATCAAGGAATTGGCAGCACAGCCCCAATCGCGGCGCATGCCTGTGGTGTCGCATTGGGGTGCGGTGGGTGGCACCTTGCACGAGTTGGCCAGAGAAGAGCTCTCCATGGTTCAGATTGATTTCATACAGACCTTCACCTTCATCAAAAACAAGCGGCCTCGCGCTGTCAACTTGGCCGATTGGATTTTGAAAAAAAATGACCTGAAAAGCACACTCGATATTCCCAGCCCCGTCGGAGCGGCCCACGCTTACGACACGGTTCATCTTCTGGCCAAGGCCGTGGACACAGCGAAAACCACATCGCCTCAGAAAATTAGGAATGCTTTGGAAAAATTACCCGAATTCCAGGGAGCCGTCAGGCACTACACCAAACCCTTCACAGCTCAACGCCATGACGCACTGGACAAATCACAAGTCCTGTTTGTCAAATTGACGCCGAACGGGCAGTTGATACCGCAAGACTGATATGGGCCGATTGAGATCCATCAGGGCCGAGATCAGCCATGAAGTTTTCAGGCTGTTTGGCACCTACATTTTGGGTGTCACAACCATCAGCATGCTCTTGGCCATTTATGGCATTTTTTTCTACCAGCAAGAAGAGTTCAGGCACTACAAGGCGCTGATCGCTACACGGCTGGGCTCAGAAATCAGTGCATCCTTCCTGCAAGCCAATGGTTTGGCCCGTTCGACCGATGTTTGGACCGGGCTGACCGATTCGGTGGGGAGGGGGTCGTACCTCCTGCCTCTGCTCGAAAAAGCGAATCAAAACAAGTACCACAAATTCGACTTGCTCGATTACCGTGGCAGATTTTTCATCCAAAGCAGTAACGCCGTGGCTTTGCTTTTGGACACCCCTGCCAACATCCAGAAAACGATCGAGGATGGTCAAACCCATTTGGAGATGGTGCCCATCAGCCAAACTGACCATCTGGTCGCCAGCGTGCCCATCACTGGCAACTTCACGGACAGCGCCATTGGTCTGGTCTTGATCCATGTTGATCTTGACAAGATCATGGCCACACTGAAATTTCCCAATGACCTGAAAATCCGCTACAGCCTTGAGCCATTTGTCGAAACTGCGTCTGATCTTTCCAAACACAGTGAAGCATTCAAATTTGAATGGAACGATGCCGGGAAAGACCACACCATTCACATTCAACTCCAGCAAGGCTACTTGTCGGCATTTCTCTTCATCATGACCGGACTGGGGGTTTCATTGGTCTGCGGCGGTTTGCTGTTTTTAGGACTCAGACGCTGGACTCGAATTTTTTCAGAGCGCACCACACAAAGGCTTGACGACCTGGTTCAACTGGCCACCAACACCGTTGAGGGGCGGGGTGATGGATCCCTCATTGACCAGACGGGTGATGAAATTGGCAAGGTCTCCAATGCCTTGCAAAGCATGCTGGAAAAGCAACGACTGGCCACACAGAAACAGGCGATTTTCTCGAGGGTGTTTGAGACGGCTGCCGAAGCCATTTTGATCACGAACAGCCAGGGCTTGGTCATCGATGTGAATGCCGCATTGACAGACATGACCGGCTACGCCAAAGAAGAACTCATCAACCAGCATGCCGGACTGCTTTACATGCACAACGACAAGGGCATCGGTTTTCCTGTCATTTCCGAAGCCGTGAGTCTGCACGGCGCTTGGCGCGGTGAAACCTATTTTTTAAGCAAGCAAAAAACCCTTTTGCCTGTCTTGCTCTCGGTGTCGACTTTGCTGGATGTCGATGGCGCGAATCAAGGACATGTTTCTGTTTTTTCTGACATCAGGGCGATTCGCAAAGCAGAAGAAAAACTCAAGAATCTGCTCCTCGAAGACCTGCTCACCGGACTGCCCAACTACCGGGCATTTTTGGAGCACATCAAGCAAAAAGTTGAGGGCGCGCATTTTGCCATCGTGTTCATTGATTTGGACAACTTCAAAAAAATCAACGACACCTATGGACACGATCAAGGCGATGAAGCCATCAGGCTGATCGCTCAACACCTCCAACTGATGCTTCCTGTGGGTCACTTCTTGTGTCGGCGCTCGGGCGATGAGTTCATTGCCGTGCTGGAAATCCATGAACCGGTCGCCGACTTCCAAGCCAAGCTCAAACTGATCTTCAAGCCCGCTGTTTTCAAGATTCAACACGGAGGCACAGTGCAGATCACGGCCACGTTCAGCGCTGGGGCGGCATTGTTTCCTGACCATTCCCAATCGATCAATGAACTGCTCATCTATGCAGACACGGCGCTGTTGAACGCCAAGGAATCCGGCCGCAATCAGATCAAATGGCTCAACACGCAGATGATGACGGCCACCACCCGAAAAGCAAAAGTCGAGAGCAAGCTGGCCGCAGCCATTCGAGATGATCGAATCTTCCCGCATTACCAACCCGAAGTGGATCTTCAGTCGGGCAAAATCATCGGCTTTGAAGCCCTCGCCAGATGGCATGATGAAGAGCTTGGCATGGTCAGCCCTGCCGAATTCATTCCATTGGCCGAGCAGTCAGGTGCCATAGACCCACTGACGGAGCGCTTGTTTGCCCAAGTGGCCAAAGACAGCCGTGCCATCCGCACCCGCTTTCCCAAAGTATCCATCGCCGTGAATTCATCACCCCAATTGTTGGCGGGCAGCCGTCTTTTGAAAATTCTTTCGCATTTGTCAGCAGAACTTGAAAACGGTTTGGATGGTTTTGTGCTGGAAATCACCGAAACAGATTTCGCCTTGAGCCCCCAAGAGCTGGCCATTCAACTCCAGGCCATCATGGGTTTGGGTGTTCGCGTGGCCATCGATGATTTCGGGAAGTCGTATTCTTCTTTGTCGCGCCTTGCGAGCATGCCCATTCAAAAATTGAAAATTGACATGTCTTTTACTGCGGGCATCGAGCGCGAAGAAAACGTCAAAATTATTTCAGGAATTCTGGCCTTGGCGCAATCATTGCATCTGGAGGTGACTGCTGAAGGTGTGGAAACCCGGTTCCAGCAAGACACCCTGATCAGGCTCGGTTGCCAGCAAGCACAGGGTTACCTTTATTCCAGGCCACTGAAGCTGCAGGACCTGCTCGCATTGCCCACCCATTTGGTGCCTGCGAGAGTCGCGTGACACCCACTTTTCAAGTGCCTAAAACATCAGGTGCTTGTCAAAGAAAGAACTGGTTATCAGCCTGGCCGTTTGCGATGCCATTGGATCGTACTGTCGGCTGCCGGCGTGATCAAACCCATAAGCGGCGTCGTACCGCTCGGTTTGAACCATCGGAGATTTTTGACCCAGGCTGACTGTGCCGTGGGCCGCAAAGTGATCGCGCTGCTCAGCCACAAACGCATCCATCGACTCTTGCGTCATCAGCAAACCTTTGCAAGGCAGATGGACCAACACTGGGCACATCGGACGCCAAATGCGCTGCTGCGGGTGGGTCATTCCTGCACCATAAAAGCAAGCGGCTGCGAAAACTTCCGGCAGGGTGCACGCGGCTTGCCAAGCGAGAAAACCACCCCAACAAAAACCCATGACGCCCACTTGGCCCTGAGCCACCTGCCCCTTTGTCCAAGCCACCACGGTCTGGACGTCCAGCATGGCGCGGCTTGAATCCACTGGCTGCAAAGGTTTCATCAACTGCTCGCCAGAAAAACCCATCTGGTATTGGTACCCATGGTCTTGTCCTGCCCTGCCTCGGCCAAACAGCGACGGCGCCACCACCAAGTAACCTCTGGCCGCATGCTCATGGGCCAAGGCCCGAATGCGCTGACTCAAACCGGGCATGGGGTTTGAATGTGCACTGGAATGAACGCGGTTGGGCGATCTGGCATCCATCTCATGCAACAGGACCAAGGCGCCGCAAGGGGCGCTGCTGGGATGCGCAACAAACGCCCGGAATCGGTGCTGGTCTGGCGAAGTGAACTCGGCGTATTGGCCTGTGCGGGTTGTCATCGATCAACGCGATTGCGCTTTGTTGCCATAAGGGCAGTGGTTCGGGCGTGGCCCCACTTGCGGGTGCAATCGGCACGTGTTGGGCCGCTTGTCGTACACGGTGCAGCGGCGGGTTTTGGCATCGAGAAACTGGCAGTCGCCACTGGCACGACGCGCGAGGCTGAAGATGCTGTTCTTGAAATTGAAGTGGTCAATCAAGCCCGCTTTGGTCAGGCGCTTGGCGATCTGTTTGGGGTCTTCATGCTCGGCCTCAAACGGGTCAACCAATTCCAACCGCACCAAATCGGCCAGCTTGACCTCGACCGGCATGGTGCAGCAATTGGCGGCGCAGGTGTCGCACAACCCGGCTTTATAGCGGGTCCAGGTTTCACAACGGTCAACATCGACGACGGCAATGGGGGATCTCATGGGACCATTAGACCGCAGAAAACTGCAAAGGCATCACGCGGTTCATGTCCACGTTTAGTCGGGCGATCCACAGATCGTGGGCGTCTTGCAGGCTCAACCAGCTTTCGGGCGTGCGGCCCAAAGCCTTGGACAACCGCAGCGCCATCTCGCGGGTGACCCGGCTGTTGCCTTTGAGAATGCGGCTCAGCGTAGACGGTGCCACATCCAGTTTTTCAGCCAGTTCCCGGCCGGAAATTCCGTGCGGGTGAAGGTAAACTTCCTGAATGAACTCACCTGGATGAGGGGGGGTGTGCATGGCCATCAGTGATAGTCCTTGTAATCCGATATGTCAGCGTTGCCCCCTGCAAACTCAAAGGTCAAACGCCAATTTCTATTGACAGTGATGAACCACCACCCACGCATCTCGCCTTTGAGTGCGTGCAAACAAAATCCCGGAATGTCCATGTCGTCAATGACTTGCGCGGTGCCCATCGCCGCCAATTACATGCGCAAGCGCTTGACATGGCAGGCTTGAACACCGGTTTTGCCCGACTCAAACAGACTGCGCAAGCTGTTGTGACTAAACGACTTGATCATGTTGGGACTTTATCATGTTGCGCAGCACGCAACAAAGCAGCTTCACGCACCTTTGGGCCACAACGCCATTGAACCCAGGCTTCACGCAGCCTGCACATGACCTGCGCGAACAAGATTTGCCTGCGTTCATGCGCATCTCTAGGTGATTGAACCCTTGGAGCATGCCATGTGCGCCAAATAAAATTCAAATCGTGGACACCCATGAAACCTCTGAAACCCTTGCAGTTACTCGCTCGCAGCGAGTTGGCTATAAATTAACCGGACACTGCTGTAAAAATCCATCACTTCAATGAATGGTCATGCCGAATGGCCGTGTTTGGGATTTGAATATGTTCAAAAAACATCCGCCCTGCATTTCTCAATTCAGACTCCCGCTCAAATCGCCGTCCAAACAAAATTTCACCCAGATTGACACCCACACCCACAAAATGCTGACGTGAGCGCAGCATCCCCGCATCGCGTTCAACTTTGGAAAACCCCCGAGCGTGATACCCCGTTTGGAGTTCAAGGAAACGCAATGGCGTATCGCGCAAGGAATCCACACCCGAAAGCTTCAAGGCCATCACATACTTCTGCCCGGAGTAATCGGACAGTGGGCGAAAGCCTTTGTAGCCAGACGACTGGTACTCCAGCCGAAAATCCACAAGATCATGCACTTTCGGGTTCACCGCCCGGACATAGGACAAACCTGAACCCAACAGATTCATGGCCACATCTTCACGAGCAAAACCATGGTCGTTGGCAAAGCCATCAAACACCTCCACATACAGCATGATGGCCTGCGTCGTCAGCACTGCACTCAAAGCAGCTTGCTCAACAGAACGCCCCTTGCGCAACAATCGGTCGGTCAAGACATTGTTGATCGCATAGCTCGAAAACGCATGGCCCAGCTTGTCGGCCCCTCCAGAACTTGTGTTGTCACCAAACCAGCCTTCCGGATTGAATTTGAATTTTTGACTGCTGCCCCAGTCCCAGCTGTAAGCGCCCAAGGCCGTCACTCCCACGACGATGGAGCCGGTCTCCCACGATATGGCAGACACATCCTCTTTCCATTCAGACCAAAGCCCCGAGCTTTGGGCTATGGCCATTTGAGAACAAAGCAAAGCAGGCAACAGCGCTGCCTTTTTGAAAAACGATTCCATTTTTTCTCCATGAATTTGAGCGCGAAATATTTGTCGCCTAACCCGAACATCAGTTGTCAAGAGGATCAATGGGTCACCTTACAGCTTCATTCTCGGGGATGACAAGATCAGCTGTTGGGCTTGTCCCGCCCACACAAGTGGCTAACGAGACTCATCTGGTCTGAGAGCCTTGGCGCCTGATTGCTGTTCAACCTGAGTTCGAATCCGTTCAATCGCCCGCAGCAGGTCCGCCTCGCCCCTGAACACATGAGGCGCACACGAAGTACCGCAGCCGCGCACCTGTTCGGCCAACCAGCTGGGCATCGTCACTTCCCAATCGAACAAGGACTCAAAAGACAAGCCCGTGGACTGATTCAACTCACGCCAATCAGGCAATTGAAAAGCCCACGCAAGCGAGGCACGGGCAGCAGACACTGCAGCAGTGTCTGCACATCGAAGCCCTTTCACCAACCAGGGCCGTTTAGGCTCTGCCCCTTGCAATCCTGTGTCCAGGTCACGCCGCAATGTCTGACCGCCGCTCCACCACAGGCCTTGCGACCGCGCCAATGCCTGGTTTTGGCAGTCCAGATCAACAGGCACCAACGCTGCCATCGCCAAACCCAGCTCTCGGGTCACCGCATGATTCCACTCCTCCTCCAAGAAAGGATTGGCATTGCTGAGCGCGCCCGCGCCCACGAGTGCGGCCAACACATGCGAGCTGGTGTCATCCCAAGTGAATGCCGATCGGATTTCCTGAATTGGCGGCACGATCATTTGCCCATGCCATGACCCAATTTCGTGCCATGTACTGATACTGGTCGCCAGACGCTGCGCCAAAATCTTGGCCGCCTCCTGCGCCAGCAATAGCCGCCTGGGCTCGGGAATTTCCGTCCATTTTTTGGGCGCTCGGAAGCTCATCTGGTAATCCATGCCCAACCAACTCCAGCGCAACGGCGGCTCCATTGAGGGGTCTGTAGCCATTAACCGCTGCAGCGTGACCAGATAAACGTAGCGCACCCAATCGATGGTGGAACGCACATGCGCCATGTCGATAAAGCCAGCATGTCGCGTGTAGACAATGCCCCCGGAGACTTCGTCCGAGTGATCCCCCATCCCCTGCATGATTTGGTACCGGTGAGTTCCCAAGTTAACGGGTTGCTCAAGCGCCACGTAAAACGTCAGGCCCGGATACGGGAGCCCACCCACGCGGATTCGCGGAGTGCTCAATTCCTGCAGTCCCGTGGCACAACCCGAAAGGCAAAAAGCCAACAAGCTCATGACCACCCAACTTAGCCCACGCATCTGTGCCCCCTATCTGTCACAACCGTCATCACTTGACCTCAGGTGCTCACCAACCCGCTAGCTTGCCGAACGAGCTGGCCAACCCCGCAAACCCGCATAGCTCTGCACCGAAGGGTGGGGCTGGTACCTGCTGGCCAAAGTGCAAGGCCCGGCAACGGTCAAAAAGTAGTCGTACGCCACGGGTTTGTGTGAAGCCTTCAGGTACTGAAAGTGCAAGTTCATCTTGTCTTTTTTGGCCATGCGGTAGACGTCTGGCGCAAACATGTCGGCAAACTTGGGATTGAGCACCTTCAGTGATACGCCTTCGGATACATGCGCCACACCACAGGCCGCCAGCGGGTCCTGCAAGGCAAAGCAGCAGCCGTCGGGTGGGGCAGAAAAATCAATCCAGTCCAGGCCCTTGGCCTTGGCAATCGTCTGCAACTCACTGCGAAAACTGCGCGCCACCGGCAGTGTGCCCAACGCGGGCAACCACTGACCCAGCGTCAAAAAAGACAGCTTTGCTTTTTGCCGTGCGATCTCCGGGTTCAGCGCCAGGGCCTTGCCCAATACCGAGGCCGCCATGCTGGCCCCCGAACTGTGCCCCACCAGCAGCACCTCGTCATAGCCCCCCTGCAACACCTTGTCCACCAAGGTGCGGGCATGTGACTGAAGGCGTTGCTCCAGCTCTGGCGTCTTGCCCTGGGCCTGCCGCGCATTGAAAGCGTAACTGCGCACCATCCAGTACATGCTGTAGCGCGCTTCGAGCTGCCTGCCCAGCATCCAGACCGCGCCCGAAGCGGCCAAGCCCGCCAAAGCCACCGGCCACCCCGCGCCCCCCAAGGCCTGGGCCAGCCAAGCAGCACACAGGCCCGCCACAGGCGTGCCCATCATCAACAGCAACACCAACAAAAAAGGCAAGGTCAGCGCCACCACCGGCGGCCACGACAGGGCGTACATGCGCCACAGTGCGCCACAGCGCAGGTTGAAAACCGTGGTGGTGACTGTCTGCCACCAGAGTTTGGGCATCGACCGTGTCCAATGCGCCCGCACCATGTCGTCCCAGCCCAAAAATTCGTAGTGCGTGCACACGGCATGACCATCCACACTGGACGCCAGCGGCCATGCCCAATTGCCGTTGGCCTGCCGCTTGCGTGGCCCAAGCTCCAGACTCCACCCATCGCGCTGACTCTGTTGCTGGCCCTCGGTGCCCAGCAAGGCGTGGTAATGCGATGCGCCCTTGGGGTCAAAGCCACTCACATACAAAACGCAACGGCGTCTAACAGTGCAGCCGTCTTCTTGCTCAGCGGGTTCGGCTTGCATCAAAAAATCGTTTGCCGGTGCAAACCCTTTTCCAACACCAAATCCACCAAGGGCTGCTCGCGCTTGTTGGCACGCTGGCAATGATGCTTCTGAAAAACATCGGTGATGCGGATGATCACCTTGGCCCAGCGCTTGTGCCGCACCCGCCAAGCGTGCGAGGACACGCTCTCCCACGCATACCCGTTGAACACCGTCGCATTGACAAAATGGTCCAGCGCCCGCACCCCCGCCCTGCCCCGCGAATTGGGCCCCACAAAGCCGACCCACACCAAAATCAAGTAACCCAAAATGGCCATGGGAACCACCGCCGTCATCAATACAAAACCCGCCAAACGTTCCTTCATGCGGCCGCTCTCCTGAAAATTTTCACCCGCACACCGTTTGCCGAGCGGATGGTCAAACGCCCCACCGGCATCGGCACAAAGCCCGGCACAGGCTCCAAACGAAAACGCCCCACCAACGAAGACAAAATCAGCGCTGCCTCCTGCAAGGCAAACGCCGTGCCCAGGCACACACGCGGCCCCATGCCAAAAGGCAAATAAGCCTCACGCAAAGCATCGCGTGACGCATTCTCGGCATACCGGTCTGGGTTAAACGCATCCGGGTCTTGCCAAATCCCGGGATGGCGCTGCAGCAGCCAAGGCGACACCACCACGCTGGCCCCCTGCGGTACCTGTTTGTCGCGCATCGGGCAAGCCTTGGCAGACTCTCTTGAGAAAAAGCCCACCGGCGGAAACAAGCGCAAAGCCTCCCTGAACACATGCCAAGTCAGCGTCAGCGACTTCATGTCGGTGTGCTGCGGCTCGCGCTCGCCCAACACCTGACGCACCTCGTCGTGCATGCGCTGCTGAATCTCCGGGCTGTGGGCCACCAAATGACAGGCCCACGACAAGGCACTGGCCGAGGTTTCGTGCCCCGCCAAAAAAAGCATGGCCACCTGATCGACCAAGGCATCAAAGCTGAACGGCTCGCCCGTCTGTGGGTCACGCGCGGCCATGAACGCCGCCAAAATGTCCACCGGCGCATCGGTCTGCCCCCGCCCAACCGCCTCGTAACGCGGGCGGATCAAGCGGGCCAGCAAGCCCCGAATCTCTTGCGCTGCGCGCCGACTGCGCCATGCGTCCCAGGGCCAAACCAGCCACTTCAAACCAAAAAGCGAGGGCAGCATCAAGCGCGGCACCAGGGCCTGAAACTGCGCAAACGCGGTAAACACCCGCTTGGCATCCGGCCCCTCCATGGGCAACGAAAAAATGGTCCTGAAAATGATGTCGGCCGTGACATGCGTCATCTCCAGCTC